>JAIXRX010000169.1 GCA_027485005.1 Alphaproteobacteria bacterium | reverse complement strand
GGTGGCTACTACCAGTTCAAACGCATCTGGAATAAAACGGAAGGGATTTTAAACCAAGATAACCGCATGTATAACCAAAGCATTACGCCGGGCGAATTGGTGAGCCAAGAAGAGATTGCCAAAGTATATCGCGAGGTAGCGCATGACCGAAAACTCCCCGATTTCGGGCGGGACGATCCGCTTACTGGACGAATTTTTTCACAAATCGCCACCTATTTGAATCATAAATATATTCCCAAATTGTTGCGCGATAAAAAGCCCGATCTCAATTTCAAAGAGCTTGACCAAACCAACTTCACCTTCGCCGATTTGGTGGAGCTTTTTGGCACATCAGGCATCAATATCAATGACGCATATGCTACGGCGGTGCGCATTGAAGTGCTCGCTCATAGTGGTTTTAAAGACTACCGCGAAGTGGATGAAAAGCTGAAACGCTTTACCCGTCCAGAAAAAACGGCTTATGCTACGCAAGCAGAATTTAGCGTAGCACTCACCAACTACATGAATAAATTAGATGAGATTGCGTGCGATTACTTAGGTAAAGACAACTGGCCGAAAGAATATGTGATTGAACGCATTCGCCCCGGCCTTTTTGCGGCTCATGGGGTTGAACCAGATTATAAATTTGTACGCGATGACCGCCGTGAGAAAGTGAATACTCAGCTCAACATCATACCACGAAACGTGGAAGAGATGGATGACCACAACAATGCTAAAGAGCCACAAATAGCTCTTGGCCAGCACACGGCCAAAGTGTTAGCACATCCAGCATCCTCACAACAAATCGCGATGACCGCTTAGTTGTTTTTCGCAGGGCTTGCCCATATAAGCAGGCATCCTACCAGTACCGACAAAGCCGAACCCACTAGCACCCCAAGCTTAGCTAAATCAGCAAATGTCTGATGGTCTGCATTAAAAGCTAGATGATTGATAAATAAGCTCATGGTAAAGCCAATCCCCGCAAGGCTGGCAATCGCCATCATCTGCCCCCAATTTGCTCCACGCGGCAAACTTGCCCAACCGCGCCACACACACAGCGCTACAGCCAACCCAATGCCCAGTGGCTTGCCCACTACTAACCCCAGTAACACGCCGAGCGTAATGGGGTTGAAGAAATATTCAAACATGCTGCTGTCCAGCACCAGCCCTGCATTCGCAAAAGCAAATAGCGGCATAATGATAAACGCCACCCATGGCTGCAAGAAATGCTCCATCTTCACCAACATCGGCTCTTGCACACCGTCGCCATCTTCATCCGGCGCAGTGTGAGGAATAAATAGTCCCAGCGCTACACCTGCCAAGGTGGCATGCACGCCAGACTGCAACACCAGCCACCACAGACCTGCCCCCACCAGAATATAAGGGAAATAAGCAAACACACGGAATCGGCGCAAGAGCACGAGCAACATTAGGCATCCCGCCGCCACTGTAAGGGCAGAAAAATCAATCTGTGCTGTGTAAAACAGTGCAATCACTACAATCGCGACCAAATCATCCACCACCGCAAGCGTGGTTAGAAATATTTTGAGTGAAAGCGGAACACGGCTGCCAAGCAACGACAGTACACCCAAGGAAAATGCAATATCGGTCGCGGTCGGAATCGCCCAACCGCGTAAAGCGGTGGCATCTTGTGCGGTCAATGCAGCATACAAAATCGCAGGCGCTATCACGCCACCAAATGCCGCCACACATGGTAGCAGTGCCTGCGCGCGGGTGGAAAGCTCCCCTTCCAATACCTCTCGCTTAATCTCCAGCGTTACCAGCAAAAAGAAAATCGCCATCAGCCCGTCATTGATCGCATGTGCCACGGTGGTACCGCCCTGCCAGTTGCCCACGCCAAGCGTGAGGGAGGCATGCAAAAAGTCTTGATAGACATCCGAAAATTCAGAATTGGCCAACGCCAGTGCCGCCAGCGCCGCACATAGCAACACCAAGCCAGCGGTCGCGGAATGGGCAAATAAACGCTGCAAAACCACGGTCAATGCGAACTGTGGCGAAGCCGCACTGTGCTTTTTTGATGACAGCATATAAAAAACCCCTGAAAAATGACGTATATTTTTTATTGGAAATGAATTCTTAACTAATCCTCCCTTATGGTGCAACCCATTCGACGTCTGACGCGAAGTTCATATAACAAGGAGAATAAATCATGAGCAAAATCGACACTGGCCAAAAAGCCCAACTGATTATTGAAGGTAAACCCGCCGCAGAATTCCCGATTCTGAAAGGCACGGAAGGCCCCAATGTGATCGACATTCAAACGCTCTATAAACAAACGGGCCATTTCACTTATGACCCTGGTTTTCTCTCTACCGCGTCATGCGATTCTGCGATTACTTATATTGATGGTGACGAGGGTATTTTGCGCTATCGCGGCTACGATATTGCCGATTTGGCCGAGAAAAGTGACTATCTGGAAGTGACCCATTTATTGCTGTATGGCAATTTGCCAAACGCGAAAGAAAAAGCCGATTTTGACAATAAAATCACCTATCACACCATGGTGCATGAGCAGCTGCAATTCTTGTATCGTGGTTTCCCACGCCGCTCTCACCCAATGGCCGTGCTTGTAGGTGCAGTAGCTTCCCTGTCAGCGTTTTATCATGACAGCTTAGACCTGCATAATAAGGAAGAACGCGAACTCGCGATTCTGCGCATGATTGCAAAAATCCCAACCTTAGCAGCGATGACCCATCGTTACGCGATTGGCTTCCCGTTCCTCTATCCACAAAACGAACTGAGCTTTGCGGGTAATTTCTTGTACATGATGTTCGCGACCCCGTGCGAGCCATATAAAGTTAATCCTGTGTTTGAAAAGGCGATTGATAAACTCTTTATTCTTCATGCTGACCACGAGCAAAATGCTTCGACCTCTACGGTGCGTTTAGCGGGTTCTTCAGGTGCCAATCCATTCGCGACCCTTGGCGCGGGCATTGCGTCCCTCTGGGGCCCTGCGCATGGTGGTGCAAATGAAGCTGTGATTCACATGCTGGAGCAAATTGGTTCGGTGGAACGCATTCCAGAATTTATTGCCAAAGCAAAAGATAAAAACGATCCATTCCGCCTCATGGGCTTTGGGCACCGCGTGTATAAAAACTATGACCCACGCGCCAAAGTATTGCGTGAAGCCTGCTACGACGTGCTTTCAGAACTGGGTAAATTGAACGACCCACAACTGAAAATCGC
>JAIXRX010000074.1 GCA_027485005.1 Alphaproteobacteria bacterium | reverse complement strand
CCGTCAGTCGCCACTTGGTTAGAAATCGCCAAAAAATGTGGCGCGAGTTTGCCGCCTGTGTCATGCAGCGCAAAATATTTTTGGTGGGCGCGCATTTCACTCACCAACACTTCGGGTGGTAGTTCCATGTAATGGGCGTCAATGTCTCCCAGCAAAGCCGTTGGCCATTCCACAAGGCCCGTCACTTCTTGCAACAAACCTTCATCGTCTTTCAGCGTGAGTTTTGCTTGTGCAGCAAGGGCTTTGGCTTGCTCTAAAATGCGGGCTTTGCGCACCTCTGCATCCGCCAATACATATGCTTTTTCTAATGTATTTTCGTAGTCGGCGGCGTTTGAAATCGTGATGGCCGCAGGTGCAAGAAAGCGATGGCCAAAGGTCTGGTTATTCGCCGTTAAATGCGCCCAAATGAAGGGCAGCACTGCGCCGTCTAAAATGCATAAAATATTTTTCAGCGGGCGCACCCATTGCACGTCATGCGCACCCCAGCGCATGGATTTTGGCCAATGGAAATTGGTCAGAATGTCGCTCAGCAATGGTGGCAAAACATCCGCCAATGCGCGGGCAGGGGTTTGGATGACGGCAAAATACGTATCGTCACGCACGTCTAATTGTTCTTTGGCAAGGCCAGTGGAGCGCAGAAAACCTTGAAGCGCTGCGTCGGGCGAATTGGTGCGTGGGCCTTTGCGTTCAGTGCTTTGCGCGGCAAT
The DNA here is from genome assembly GCA_027485005.1 of Alphaproteobacteria bacterium. Lineage (GTDB taxonomy): Bacteria > Pseudomonadota > Alphaproteobacteria > Rickettsiales > JAIXRX01 > JAIXRX01. The sequence goes on along the minus strand of JAIXRX010000074.1, from coordinate 3,579 downwards.
TTCCTGCGGCAGACCTTGCACGCGCAGCGCCAAACGACGTGGGGTTACGAGGGATTTCACGGCACCAAATTCAACGCCCAAACTTTTTAACGCATCGGTGATTTTTTGCTGCAACTGCTCGGCCGCTGCGGCTTGCATACGGGCGGGAATTTCTTCAGAAAATAATTCGAGCAGGAAATCGGCCATGATATTTTATGCTTTTGCAAATTGTTTGTTCACGCCATCCGCTTGGTTGGCTTTGGGTTTATTTTGTGCGTCCAGCAGCACCACGTTTGGCACATGTTGTTGCGCCTCGGCAGGCGTCATGCGGGCAAAGGCGCAAATAATCACGAGGTCACCTTTTTGCACCAAGCGTGCGGCCGCACCATTCACCTGAATTTCGCCAGCACCCGCTTGCTCGCCTTCAATCGCGTAGGTCGTAAAGCGAGAGCCGTTGGTGATGTTGAGCACATCCACTTGCTCGTAAGGCAAAATACCAGAGGCTTCGAGCAGCATCGGGTCAATCGTGATCGAACCTTCATAGTTCAAATCCGCATTGGTCACTGTCGCGCGGTGGAGTTTGGCTTTGAGGAGGGTGAGTTCCATTTTCGTATCCTTCGTTATGCTATTTTTTTGTCGTGAGTTGTTTGTGTTTCGTTCCATGCTTCGCAGCAGCCTTTGGCCAGTGTGCGCACGCGAGCAATGTAGGCCGCGCGTTCGGTCACGCCGATCACACCGCGTGCGTCCAGCAAGTTAAAGCGATGCGACGCTTTGATACATTGGTCATAGGCAGGCAGCGGCAATGGCGTTGGCACGCCGTCACGCTTAAAATTCAGTAGTGCCATACATTCTTTTTCCGCTTCTTCAAATTGCTTAAAGAGTTGTTCGGTATCGGCTGCTTCAAGATTGTATGCAGAAAATTCTTGCTCTGCCTGTAAGAACACGTCGCCATATTTTAAGCCTGCGCCGTTGAAATCCAAGTCATAGACGTTTTCCACGCCTTGAATATACATCGCCAAACGCTCAAGCCCATAGGTGATTTCGCCGCTTACGGGTTTGCATTCAATGCCGCCCACTTGTTGAAAATAGGTGAATTGGGTCACTTCCATGCCGTCGCACCAGACTTCCCAGCCAAGGCCCCATGCGCCAAGCGTTGGGCTTTCCCAGTCGTCCTCCACAAAGCGAATATCGTGTTTAGCGGTATCGATGCCGAGTTCACGCAAGGATTCCAGATAGAGTTCTTGGATATTTTCGGGCGATGGTTTCAGGATGACTTGAAACTGGTAATAATGCTGGAGGCGGTTCGGATTTTCACCATAGCGGCCGTCTTTTGGGCGGCGGGAAGGCTGCACATAGGCGGCTTTCCAAGGTTGTGGGCCGAGCGCGCGCAAAGTGGTGGCGGGGTGGAAGGTGCCAGCGCCCACTTCCATGTCATAGGGTTGCAGAATAGCGCAGCCTTGCTTGCTCCAAAATTGTTGAAGCGTGAGAATGAGGTCTTGAAAGCTGCGTGCCATGCGCGGAAACCTTAAGAATTCCTAGGGGTTTTGAATGTGCGCACCATACGCGCGCAAGGCCACAGGGTCAAGGGGGCAAATGTGAAGAAAACAAAGGGTTAAAATAGAAAAAGAGGCACTAAGGCCTCTTTTTCTAGATGGTCATTCACTATGATACGCTAATCATAAGGCCGAGCAGGCTGTAAATTAGCAGGATGATCCCCACCTGTTTCAAGGCGGCATGGCGCTGGCTATGCTCTATTTCTTGGCTTGTCATTGATGGTTCTAACGGGGACCACAATAATACCCCTAGAATAATGAGGCATATACCCACAGTGAATAGGCGCTGGAGTATCTTATCTCCAGCAATATAGTGCGATGCAACAGCGACTATAAACGCTATAGCCCTAATTTTTGTTTTGTTGTTCATATTATTGCCCCATGGTTTGGGGACTTATTTTTTTCCGAATAATAAAAATACCGCAACGACTATAGCGGATTTAGCAGCATCATAGTGTGAAGATTACGTGACAAGGAATATCTCTACGCGTGTCCCACGGTGGTGGAGAGGCGTTCCCACGAAATGCCCGCGGCAGTGGCCGCGCGTTGCCAGCTTAAATGATGGTCTTCGGTGAATAAAATATCGTGGCTGGCCGGCACGATAATCCATGCGTTCTCTTCCATTTCTGCTTCCAGCTGCCCAGCGCTCCAGCCTGCATAGCCCAGAATAATGCGATGTTCTGCAGGAGCTGCGCCATTGGCAATGTCACGCAGCACTTGTAGCGACGAGGTAACGGTGATTTCTCCCACATTAATACTATCATTGTAGGCAGTATTTTTATGGTTGGTGAACATCACAAAGCCACGGCTGACTTCTACGGGGCCACCAAAAAACACAGGGGAATTGTGGTGGCTAGTGGCGTCTTCCAGTTTTAATTGTTCGTACAAATCTTCATAGCGAATGTCAGGCACGGGGCGGTTAATCACTAGGCCCATCGCGCCTTCGGCATTGTGTTCTAGCATTAAAATCACGGCATGCTCAAAGCTGCCCTCCATCAGCGGGGTGGCCACCAGAAGCTGGCCTTTTAAGCTATCTTTGGAAGAGGATTTGAAGATGCTTGCCATGAGATTGTCTTTCGTTTTCATCGGTCTTTCAGAGTATCAAATAGGTGGGGTTTTTGCAAAGTGAAAAAGTTTAGGCGGCTTGCTCAGGTGCCCATGCGGGGAGCTTGGCGCGCAGCGTGCCTTCAGGGGATGTGAGCGGTTTGCCCACATATTCAAAACGCAGCATGGCAATGCCAATATTGCCTGCGCTGGAGCGCATTTCGCCAGCCTCTTCACCATCTGCCAAAAGCGGTGTTCCGCTTTGTGGCATTGCGCCGCTTTCCAGCGCTACCATGCACAAGCCTTTGCGCACCGTGCCTTTATGTTTGGTGCGCGCCGTCACTTCTTGCCCCACATAGCAGCCTTTGGCAAAGTCCACGCCATGCAGCGCCTCGAGGCCAATTTCTGCGGCAAAGGTTTTATCGGCAATAAAATCGCGCGTGCCGTCTGGTAAACCAAGATGCAAGCGGTGCAAATCATAGGCGGATTCGTCCGTTTTTTTCGCCAAAAACGTGGTGCAGAGCTGTTCTAAAATTTCTGTGGTGCACACCACACGCGCGCCCGCTTTGGGGTGGCGGGGGTCATGCGGCAAATGACCAACATCCGCGCCCCACAGCGCGGCCACGCGTAAATCTGGTTCTTCGGTCAGGTTCACATCCGCGCGTAATTTATACATCTTCAAACGCTTTATCAGCTCGTCCATGCGGCTGGCTTCCACATCCATTAAAACATCCGCATCGTCTGCATATAAAAAGAAGTCAAAAAGCAGCTTTCCCTGCGGGGTCAGCAGTGCCGCATAAAGCGGTTTTTCTGGCGCAAGGTGGCGCATATTATTAGTAATCAGCCCTTGTAAAAAGCTCTGCACATCGGCGCCCGCAAGGCGCAAAATGCGGCGAGAATCCAAGAATGAAAAAGAAAGCAAGCTATGTGTCATGAGCTATATGTAGTGCGCACAAAAAAACTTTCAAGCCGCTTGCGATAAATGCCGCGCTAAAACCTGTTG
>JAIXRX010000072.1 GCA_027485005.1 Alphaproteobacteria bacterium | reverse complement strand
CGGCTGATGGTGGGCTCTTTGGAAATGGCGGTGAAGCTGCCAAAATATTCACGCGCCAGCCAAAAACGCTCGGAGGCGTCGGCGGGTGTGTGTGCCACAATCTGCATCGGTTTTTCGAGGTTGGTGGAGGCGGCAATGATAAGGCGCCACATGCTGGCAGCGGCAGCAGGCGGCAATCCACCATCCTTAAATTCTTCAGCAATGCGCTTCACCATTACTGCTTCCCGCGCAGGGCGAATATAGCAATCGGGCTGCACATGTGCGGCCTTCAGATGTCCCACTTGTTCCACAATTTTGCTGCGCTTTTTGAAGAGTGCAATCAGCTCATTATCCACGCCGTCAATCTGCTCGCGCAATTGGGCGAGGGCGTCATTGAAAGCCGTCAGAGAGGATGAATCAGTCATGGGGCGAGGGTCCTTGTTTTTGCTGCCATTACCCCTAGCGCGAAAGCGGGCACAAATCAATCGCTGTGGCGGCGATAACGCTCATAAATTTTTGCCATGCGGATGCTGCGGGAAAAAGCGTAAATTAGGCTGTAATGAAAGCCCATCAGCCCCATAAACAGATAGCGGCGTAGAAAATACGCCTTCAAAAAGGCACTAAATGGCTCAACGACCATTCGCACCCACGGTATTGGCTTTTGGCGCGCCATCCAGTCGTCGGCTTGCATGGTGCTGTAGTTGTTAATTTTGCTAATGATATGGGCGATATTGCGGAAGCTGTAATGATAGAGCGCGCCTGCAAGCACGGGAGCATTTGCAACTATCTCGCCGGTGGCTTTCAGAATCACTGAGTCATGCACAGCGCTGGGGCGGAAACCTGCTTGCTCCTTGTCGTAAAGCCGTGCCACCAGTGTGTGGGGGGCGAATGTACGTGGATGATTTTCGTAAGGAAAAATCTCAATGGCGTCCACGCGGTAGACCGGCTGCTCAGAGATTTGGCCGCCTTCAAATAGCGCGCTAATGGTTTGTCGTAGCTCGTTGCTTACCATTTCGTCAGCGTCTAGGCTTAGAACCCACCGCTGAGTGCAGCGGGTTTCTGCGTAGGACTTCTGCTGGCCATAGCCTTTCCACGCGTTAAATTCCACGAGATCGGCACCTGCTGCGCGCGCGATATCTATTGTATTATCGGTACTGCCACTGTCGATGACGACGATTTGCGAGACCCATCCGCGCACGCTGGCAATAGCACGACCAATACGGTCGGATTCGTTACGGGCAATGATAAACACGGAAAGGGGCAGAGGATTTTGGGCAGTTGTCATTAAATCTTCACACAATTTTGTAGTTTCTGCCGCTATACTGCCTCGGTTAAATCATTTATTCACCAAAAAAATGCCCATCGTCAAACATGGGCGCCAATAATAACATGGAGAAATTAGGAGTTCTGCAGCTGCTCGGTAGCGAGGCGTTGCAACAAATGATTTTCGGTATTTTAGCCGAAATCGGCATTAAGCCGAGCCAAACTGTTCTGGATGAAGAACAGCTAACAATCAGTTCAATTACTGTTTCTGGAACCCCAACACCAGATTATGGTTTGGCAGAAGACGCCGTTGCTATCCTCATTGTAGGGCAAAAGGTCGTTGATAAAGGCTTTGAAAGCCTTGGTGATGGTGTGATTTCATATATATTCCAGTATGGTCGTTACCAGTTGGATATATGGGTAAAAAATAAACTTCATCTCACTTGCCTAATATTCAAAATGGCAACGGGAGAAGGAATGGACGGTAATGCCGTCCTACTTATTGTTGGTGATACTGAAGCTAACGACTGATTTTTTTCACGTCCCACCCGTTTCACCGCGGGTGGGCTAAACCAAAAACAAAAATGCAAAATGAAGAAATTAAAGCATTGGTCAACGGGGAGTCTTTTACCAATGCCATCAATGGACTGCTTGCCATGAATGCAGATACAGAGATAGTTTTACAAGCCCATGAGAAGGGCAAAGATATTTGGGAGCACTACAAAACGTATCCCCAAAATATTTCTTGTAAAAAAGCTGACACTGAAAAAGCAGAGTCATTTTTATTAGCAATCCTTGCGTCTGAATTAAAAATAAGAGAGGTGAGGTGGCCTGTAAAACATAAAAATAAAAAAGTTGTTTATGTCCAATATTCTAATAATTACAGAATTTCTGTAGTCTTTGGAGTTAGGAATAAAAAATGGGTGGTTACAGCTATTCATTTAATTGAGGTTCATGGGTTAAACTTTCATGATGTTCTAAAAATTAAAATTTAATTATTTCTCACGTCCCACCCGTTTTACCGCGGGTGGGCAAAAACAAAAAAGAAAATGAGAAAAAATCTCAAAAAAGCATTGCTCGACAAAAACTTTGTTGAGTTGCTTAAAAAATTATTCTCTGCTGCTGGAGATTTAGAGGATGTTCTGACGCTGGAGGACTGGCAGAAGTTTTTGGAAACTGCCAAGGTGAAAAACGCCAAACCGATGGTGTGCAGATATCTCATCAATGCTTGGATGTATCCAGCGGAGCCTGAGAATTCAGAGAGCTGGAACCCCAGCCGTTGTTATTGGACGACAAATGGGGAAAGTGAGGATCATATGTGCCTCACTTATAGAACTATAGCCAATAAAATTGAGATTGGTTATGAGTATAGAAAAGGAAGAAAAGCCATCAAATATTTCAGATTTTATCTGGGATCGTTTGATGAGCTTTTAATCCTTAAAGCTTAAAAAAAATAGTCCGTCGCTGTGCGCAGTGGCGGGCTATTTTTTTGTACTAAATTCAGGCGGCGTTTTGCTGCGCGCGTTCCTGCAAAATTTCGTCGTAAACCCCTAAGGTTTTCTCACACATTTGCTCGAGGCTGAAATAGCGTGCCACATGTTCGCGGCTGATGCGCCCCATCATCTCGCGCTCCTCACGTGAAAGCGAAAGTAATTGACGAATCACGTCCGTGAGGGCGGGCACATCGTTCGGGGTAACAAGATAACCCGTTTTGCCATGCATGATGGTTTCGGCGGCACCCCCATGATTGGTGGAAATCACCAGCTTGCTCATGGCTTGCGCTTCAATCGGAACACGGCCAAAGGCTTCGGGTTCGATGGACGGGCAGAGCACCACGTCACATAGTTGATAGGCCTCGGCCATTTGTTGTGTCGCACCCACAAAGCGCACATGGCCTTCGAGTTCGAGTTCTTTGATCAAGCCTTCGAGTTCTTGCACATAGTCGGGATGTTTTTCCACGTCCCCCGCAAAGACACAAAAGAAATTACGATGCGCCAAACGACCCAGCGCGCGCAGCACGAATTCATGGCCTTTCCAGCGCGTGACACGGCCTGGCATGAACAAAATCGGCAAATCGTCCGGCACATGCCATTCTTTGGCAAGGGCTGCCACACGCGCGCCAGAAATGCGCTCCGGCGCAAAGTTTTTCAAGTCCACACCGCGCGGAATCAAGCGAATTAGATGCGGTTCAACCGCGTAATTTTCCTGCACATGTTTGGCGATGAAATTGGAAATCGCAATCACCCGTTCGCCACGCACCATGATGCTATTATATTTGCGTTTCCACTCATTGGAAAAATTATAGGTGCCATGAAAGGTGGTGAGGAAAGACGCGCTGGTTTGGTTGCACGCCGCCCAAGCGCTCCATGCTGGTGCGCGGGAACGCGCATGCACAATGTCCACCTGATGTTCTTTGATGATGTTGGCGAGTGCGCCCACATTTTGCCACATGGTGAAAGGGTTTTTGCTGGCGAGTGGCAGCGTGATATGTTTGGCGCCCAAGCGCTCTAGATGCGGCACTAGCGCGCCACCTGCCGACGCTACCAGCGGCACAAAGCCTGCCAGTTTTTGTGCATTGGCAATTTCCAGCGTGCCGCGCTCGACACCGCCGCTACGCAGTTCGGGCAAAACTTGTAAAATCACAGGTGGGCGAGGGGTCATGAGCAGATGAAATTTAATTGCGTGGTAGGGGTGAGTGTGGTTTGACGTAAGAAAAATATCTATGGGTAAAGGCTATATGACTAAACCATCTTTTCTGCAATGTGAAAACGGCGCGCGCCTTGCGTATCACCACACCACGCCAGCGGTGGGAGTGACCACGCAAGTGTTGTTTTTGTGCGGCTTTCGCTCGGACATGGAAGGCACCAAAGCCATCGCGCTTGAGGCGCATTGCAAAGCGCAGGGCTACGGATTTACGCGGTTTGATTATCGCGGGCATGGGCAATCCAGTGGGGAGTTTGAGCAAAGCAATATCGGCACTTGGCTTCATGACGCTCTGAATATCATGGATAAGGTGGTGAAAGCGCCGGTAATTCTGGCAGGGTCGAGCATGGGCGGGTGGATTATGCTGCGCGCGGCGATGGAGCGCAAAAAACAAGTGCAAGGCTTGCTGGGGATTGCCAGTGCGCCTGATTTTACGGAAAGCCTGATGTGGGACCAGCTGACCGAAAAGCAGCAACGCATTGTGGCGGAAGAGGGGCGTTTGGAAGTGCCAACACCTTACACAGAAACACCAACAGTGATTACGCGCCAGCTGCTGGAAGAAAGCGCGGAGCATTTTGTGCTGGATAAACCGAATATCCCCGTGGAAGTGCCCGTGCGCCTGCTGCACGGCATGAAAGACACGGACGTGCCGTTTGAATTTTCGCTGGCGATTAACGAGAAAATTTTGAGCAAAGATGTGCGGGTGAATTTGCTGCCCGAGGGCGACCATCGCTTGTCCACTCCGTCTGACATCAAGATTTTGTGCAAAACGCTGGATAAGTTGGTGGGAATTGTGAATTCTTGTGCGAGCGCGGCTTGACGCCACGTTTTTGCGGCGTAGAGTGCGCGTATCAATTTTTTCAAAGGCATAGGCTATGGCACAGACCAAACTTCCTAAATTTCATGGCGTCTCTACCGCGCTCATTACCCCGTTCAAAAAAGACGGGTCGGTGGATGAAAAAGCCTTTCAGGCGCATGTGGACTGGCAGGTAAAGCAGGGCGTGCATGGCTTGGTGCCAGCGGGTACAACGGGTGAGGCCACCACGCTTTCCACCGCCGAACACTACCGCGTGATTGATTTGTGTGTGGAAGCCAATGCTGGCCGCGTGCCAGTAATTGCGGGCACAGGCTCGAACTCCACCGACGAAGCGATTGGCCTGACCCAATATGCGCAAAAAGCAGGGGCAGACGCAGCGCTTGTGGTGGTGCCATACTACAATAAACCGACCCAAGAGGGGTTGTATCAGCATTTCAAAGCAGTGCATGACGCGACCGATTTACCGATTATTTTGTATAACGTGCCAGCCCGCACCGTGACCAATATGTCTGACGACACCATTGCGCGATTGGAGAAATTGAAACGCATTGTGGGCATCAAAGACGCCACCGGCGATCTTTCCCGCCCGTGCTTGCTGCGCCAAAAAGCAGGGCGTCAATTCCTGCAACTTTCAGGCGAGGACATGACGGCGGTGGCCTTCAACGTGCTTGGTGGTTCTGGCGTGATTTCGGTGACGTCCAACGTGGCGCCAAAACTCTGCGCGCAAGTGCAGGAAGCGAGCTTGAAGGGTGACTATAAACGCGCGACGGAACTTCAGGATTTGTTGATTGAATTGCATGATGTGATGTTCTGCGAAACCAGCCCTTCGCCTGCGAAATATGCGCTGTCACTTATTCGCAAAACCTTGCCTGCCGTGCGTTTGCCGTTGGTGGGCCTTGGCAAAGCAAGCCAAAAACGCGTGCAAAACGCGCTGCTGGGTGCGGGGCTGTTGTAGGGCGCTATGTCCACCAAAACACCTCCCCCTAAAGCCATTGCGATTAACCGCAAAGCGCAAGCCGACTATTTCATCGACGAGGAAATCGAAGCGGGCATGATGCTGCTTGGCTCGGAAGTGAAATCCATGCGCCTAGGCAAAGCCAGCCTGCAAGACGCCTATGCCGTGGAAAAAGAAGGCGGCATCTGGATGGTGAATTCTTATATTGCTGAATATGAATTTGCGAACCGCGCCAACCATGAAAGCCGTCGGGCGCGCCCGCTTCTGCTGCACAAAAAAGAAATCAACAAGCTGCTAGGTAAAATTAAACAAAAAGGCTACACGCTGATTCCGCTGCGGATGTATTTTAATGCGCGCGGGGTGGCTAAGGTGATGCT
>JAIXRX010000071.1 GCA_027485005.1 Alphaproteobacteria bacterium | reverse complement strand
TCTAATTCTTCAGTTTGGTGCTGGGCAAAATAGCCCACTTTTAATTTACCCGATTGGTGCACATTGCCTGCGAGCGGATTTAAGCGCCCAGAAAGCAATTTCACTAACGTCGATTTGCCATTGCCGTTTGCGCCCAGCAATGCAATGCGGTCATCCGCATCAATGCGCAGATTCAATTTCTTCAACACGGGTGAGTGGCTGTCATAGCCCGCATCCACATTATCCAAGGTAATCATCGGCGAGCGCAGCTCGGTCGGTTGCGGAAACACAAAAGCGGCCACGCGTTCCGCAATCACCGCATCCACAATGTCCATTTTCTCGATCATTTTCAGGCGCGATTGCGCTTGTTTTGCTTTGCTAGCCTTTGCGCCAAACCGTTCCACAAACTTCATCATTTGCGCTTTTTGCGCGGTTTGTTTTTCGTGCAGCGCTTGCTGGTTCATCATTTTTTCGGCGCGCCGACGCTCAAAGAAATCATAATTGCCGGTATAGCTCGTTAGCTTTTTATGCTCCAAATGCACAATATGGCTCACGGTTTTATTCAAAATATCGCGGTCATGGCTAATCACGATCAGCGTTTTATCATAGCGCATCATGTAGTTTTCCAGCCAAACCATCGCCTCGAAATCCAAGTGGTTGGTCGGCTCGTCCAGCAGCAATAAATCTGGCTGACGAAATAGCGCAGCAGCAAGCGCCACGCGCATGCGCCACCCACCCGAAAAGGTATTGATGCCGCTATTTTGCGCTTTTTCGTTAAAGCCCAAACCTGCCAAAATCGTTTCCGCGCGGGAAGGCGCTTCATAAGCGCCAATTTGCTCGAGTCGGTCATAAATATAACCAATGCGGTCGGGGTCTTCGGCGGTTTCAGCTTCTTTGATCAGGCTTGCGCGCTCTTTGTCCGAGGCCAGCACAATGTCAATCAGCGTGGTGTCATCTTCCGGTAAATCTTGGCGCACCATGCCGAGCGTTGCGCGGTTAATCAGCGTAATGTCGCCGCCGTCGGGCGCGAGCTCGCCAGAAATTAGTTTGAACAGCGTCGATTTACCCGCGCCATTCGGCCCGACTAGCCCAATGCGCTGCCCTTCAGAAATCGACAAAGAGGCTTTGTCGAACAAGGTGCGGCCGCCGATGCGGTAGGTCAAATCGGTAATCGAGAGCATGAAATTCTATAAGGTAAAAAAATGGTGACCCCTACGGGAATCGAACCCGTGTCCCCACCGTGAAAGGGTGGTGTCCTAACCGCTAGACGAAGGGGTCTGGCGTACGAAGCGTTTAAGAAAAGCGCCTCGGGAAAAACAGGGGCTCCTTTCAGCAGTAAAGCGGGGATAAGTCAATAGGTTTTTTGTGTTTGATGCATTTGTTTCCGCTGCGCGCCTCCTGCGCTCGCATGAAACCAGCTCAGGGCTGGCTCGGCCTCCTTGCCTCGCTCTATATCCATGCCCCATCCTCAATAGTGCAGTCCACCCGCGTTTGCCCTTGCCAGACGGAGGCGGAAAGTTGAACCGCCAGTTGCAGCGGGCGGCCTTTGGACTCCAGCAATGCGTCTCCCAGCGGAGTGCCCACACTGCGGAAGGCCACCGCCCACAGCCGAGAATGGTCGGCGCGCGCAGTTGGGGAGGCGTCCGCCAACATCACCCGAATATGTTCTTGGCCTGCCAGCTTGGCTTGCATCACGCGCACAGGCCCCAAACACCAGCGCGGGGAGGGGTTGCCCATCCCGAACGGTGCAAGCTGCTGCATCTGCTCAATCAGCGCCAAATTGGCGGCGCTCAGCGGCAGATGGCCGTCTAGCCACAGGCTGCGATGGGCGTGCGAATGGTCAATCGCGGTTTTGAGGCTATTTTCCCAGAAGGCTTGCAGCTCTGGCAGTTTTTCTTCCGCCACAGAAAAACCAGCCGCTGCGCTGTGTCCGCCGCCTGCCAGCAGCAAGCCTGCTGCTTTGGCGTTGGTGACGGCCGCGCCAATATCCACGCCCGAAATCGAGCGCGCCGAAGCTTTACCCACGCCATTTTCCATCGCTACAATCGCGGTGGGCAGGCCCATTTTGTCTTTCACGCGGCCAGCCACAATACCAATCACGCCTGCATGCCAACCCGTGGAATGCAGCAGCAATACGCGGTTGCCAGCATTGGCGCATTCCTCCGCTTGTGCCATCGCTGCGTCGAGCACGCCGGCTTCAATCGCTTTGCGCTCGGCATTGTAATCGTCTAATTGTTTGGCAATGTTTTGGGCTTCAAATTCATCCGCGGTGGTGAGCAGGCGCACGCCAAGGTCGGACTGCCCCACGCGCCCGCCAGCGTTAATGCGCGGCCCCAGCAAAAACCCGCAATGATAGGCGCTTGGTGCGCTGTCCATCCCTGCCACATCCGCCAGTACCCGCAAGCCTAGGCGTTTGCGTTGCTGCATCACTTTCAGCCCTTGCGCCACCAGCGCGCGGTTGAGGCCTGTGAGCGGCATCACGTCGCACACCGTGCCCAGTGCCACCACGTCCAAACATTGCAGCAAATCAAACCCTGCGGCGGGCATGGTCTGGTGCGTTTCACGCATGGTTTTCATTAAGGCAATCGCGAATAAAAACGCCACTCCCACCGCTGCTAAATGCCGCATTTCAGAGGTTTCATCTTGCCGATTCGGATTGATGAGCGCGGTGCATTCGGGCAATTCGCTTTCCGCTTGATGGTGGTCGATCACAATCACGTCCAGCCCTGCGGCTTTGCCGGCTTTCAGCGCGTCAAAGGCGGTGGTGCCGCAATCGACCGTGATGACGAGTTTCACGCCGCGTGCGGCAAGGCCTTCCAGCGCCTCGGCATTCGGGCCATAGCCCTCTTTCATGCGGTCGGGGATGTATAAAATCGGGGGCGCGCCATAGGCTGAAAGCACGTCGTGCAAGAGTGCGGAAGAGGTCGCGCCATCCACATCATAATCGCCAAAAATCGCGATAGGTTCACGCGCGATAATCGCTTGTGCTACTCGCACCGTGGCTTTGTCCATACCCAGCAAATGAAACGGGTCGGGCAGGCTGTCTTTCAAGCGTGGCGCTAAAAAAGCGGGCGCGTCTTCCAGCCCCACACCACGCGCGGCCAGCACACCCGAAAGCCATATGGGCAGGTCGTAGCGCTGTGCGAGTGTCATCGCCAACCGTTCATCTCGTGGTTTTAACTGCCAGCGTTGGCCGTTGAGAGAGGATTCAACCAGATAATCGCTCATTGTTGCCACTGCATCATCATCGTCCAAAAGCTCAGCGGTATTTTCTCAAACAACACGCAAATCAGCAGGGTGAAGGCCAGTGCGGGGCCAAACGGGAAATAGGTTTTTTCTTCCGAAAACATACGCCAGATGAGCGCAAAAACAATGCCCAACACGCCGCTAATAATGCTGAATGGCACCAAACCATACACCCCAAGCCACGCGCCTGCGGTGGCCAGAAATTTTACATCTCCCAAGCCAAGGCCGTCGCGCTTACGCAGCCATTTATAGCCAAAATGCAAAAACAGCCCCAAAAACAAACCAAACAACATGCCCGCCCCTTGGTCGATCCATGTGTCATTCAAATAGCCATAATAAAGCCCTGCGGGGATCAAAAACACATGTACCGGATCCGGAATAATCCAGTGTTCTAGGTCGGTTGCAATTAGCGCCACCACCCCACACACCAAAATTGCCAGCGGGATAAAGGGCGTGGTCATCCCCACTTGGCTGCCCACCAGCACAAAACCTGCGGCGGTGGCGAGTTCTATCGCAGGGTAGCGCTTAGAGATGGGGGCTTTACAGTGGCGGCAACGGCCTTTTTGCAGCAGCCACGAAAAAAGCGGAAATAAGTCACGCCAGCCAAGCGGGGTTTGGCAGGAAGGGCAGCGGGAGCGCTGCATGGTCATGGGTTCTTCGCGCGGGTAGCGATAGGTAAACATACTAAGAAAACTGCCGAAAACAAGGCCTAATACCCCCGAAAAAAGCAGAAAGGGCAGGGTATAAAGATTGATATCGAGCGTCATATCGGGTGCCTTCGCATGGTTTTTTAGGCACTTTTTGCGCGAAAAACACTAGATATAGTGGTTCTGCCCTTGCGTGCCCGCGCGTAGCATGGCATATCTGCGCTCAACTTTCCACCCGTAACTATTTTACGAAAAGTTCTTTCTCTATGCGAATTGC
>JAIXRX010000183.1 GCA_027485005.1 Alphaproteobacteria bacterium | reverse complement strand
TGCGCCGATAAAAATAGTAATCATTTTCTTCACCCTGTTATTTCAAATCTCACTTTATTCTTAACTATCTGAATATTAGGCCCTTATCTAGAAAAAATTATTCTGATTTATTTAACAAAGAAAAAAGGGCGGCCAATTCTTGGTCGCCCTTTTTTATTAATACCTTGGTGAAGGGCCAGCCCCCCACATGCCCAAGGCAAGCAGTAATAAGCAGATAATGATTAAGAAAGCGCCGAAACTTTCTTTGTTTGTAACTTCGCCCCACTGCTCTCGGAGGCCTTCATTTTTTGAAACCAAAGCTTCGCAATCTTTGGTTAATTTGTCTTTATCCAGCTCAGATAGCTCTGGGTGGAACCTCAAGTGGTCTGAGATGCATGCCTCTGTAAGGCGTGACTTCTCTTGATAATATTTTCCTTTTAGGTCGCTGCCTTGAGAGCAACTGATGGCACCCCAAAGACAAAGCCCGATCATAACTAAAATAACAATGATTATTCTCATATCTTTATACCCCATCGCGCATGGGGAGTTTGTTTTGTAGATGTAGACAGACAGAGGGCGCGACTCCTCATCCCTGTATAAAAATTAAAAAACTCATAAACATTATGCCTTATTTTTGACGCTCTCTGTATGAAGATTTGATGACAATGACAGCACTTGTTTAATTTCACAGGGTTGATTATGCTTAAAAAAAATAAACAGGAGGCAGCATGAGCACACCCAACCCAACCGTGGGCGCATTTTTATTTGATGCGATTTATAACACTGGCACGCGCTATACGTTCGGCATCCCTGGGGATTTTGCCCTACCCACCTTCCGTTGGCTTGACCAATCCAAACTCAAGCTGATTACGCTGACGCACGAGCCTTCGGTGGGCTTTGCGGCGGACGGCTATTCCCGCGCCTCTGGCGAGATGGGCGTGGCGGTGGTGACCTACTGCGTGGGTGGCCTTAATATGCTCAATGCGGTGGCCTGCGCTTACGCTGAGAAATCCCCCATGCTGGTGATTTCGGGCGGGCCTTCCCCGTCGGACCGCCGGACGGATTCGCTGATTCACCACAAGGTGAAAACCTTTGACACGCAGCGCCGTATTTATGACGAGGTGACGTGCGCGTCGGCGGTCTTGAATGACCCCGAAACCGCAGCCGATGAAATTTTGCGGGTGATTCGGGAAGTGAAGGCACAGTGCCGCCCGGGCTATATTGAAGTGCCGTATGATGTGGTGGATATGCCGATTAAATTGCCGCAAGCCAAACCGGCCATTGTGGCGGTGAGTGACCGCGAGATGCTGGAAGCCGCACTACTGGAAGCGGCGGATTTTATCAATAATGCAAAACAACCGGTGATTATTGCCGACGTGGAATTACACCGCCATGGCTTGACCGATCTAGCGCTGGAATTTGCCAAAAAAGTGCATATCCCGATTGCGGCCACCCTGCTTTCCAAAAGTATTATTCGTGAAAATCACCCGATGTATATTGGCGTTTTCAGCGGCGGTTTTTCTGAGCCTGCGGTGCAAAAATACATTGAAGAAAGCGACTGCTTGATTCTGCTCGGCGCGTTTATTTCGGACGTGTTTTTGGGCATGAACTCGGTGTCGCTCGAGCGCAAAAAATGCATTCTGGCGAATACCGAAAAAACGCGCGTGGGCTTGCATTCCTTTGAGAATGTACAATTTGCAGACATGGTGCAAGGCTTGCTGGATGCGCCGGTGAAGGTGCGCGAGCGCTTTGAAAACCCGAACCCACCGGTGGACGCGGTACCACTTTCTGCGGCTGAAAAAACCGAAGCGCTGGACGCCGACACGGTGTTTCGTTTGTTGCAATTGCATATGGGTGACAATAGCACGCTGGTGTGTGACACGGGCGATTCCTTGCTCGGCGCAATTGGCCTGCGCACGGGCAAGAGCAATAATTTTATTTCGGACGCCTATTATCTTTCCATGGGGTTTGCCGCGCCCGCTAGCATTGGGGTGATGGCCGCCAACCCTGAGCGCCGCTGCATTACCATTATTGGGGACGGCGCGTTTCAGATGACGGGCATCGAGCTTTCGACCGCCGCGAAGCTGGGCATGAAACCGATTGTAATTGTGCTGAATAATGACGGCTATGGCACGCAGCGCCATATTATCGATGGGCCGTTTAATAATATTCACCGCTGGGATTACACCAAAATTTGCGCGCTTTTGAAATATGGCACGGCGCGCACCGCAAACACCAAAGGCGAGATGGAGCAAGCGCTGCAAGAGGCGATGGCAGGGGACGACATGTTCTTTATTGAAGCGATGATCCCCAAGCATGATTGCACCCGCCCGCTGAAACGTTTGGGTGAACAGCTAGCCGCCCAACGCGACCCAAGCAAACGGAAATAATCTTGTTTACTTTGCCCTAAGCTTGGCAAGGGCATTTGCCAAAGCGGGTTGGGCAAGCTCGCGTGCCATTAGCATTACAGCATAGTTTATCAAAGGATGCGCCACGCACCAGATCAGCTAGCCCATCAATGAAAGCAGGGTGGGCTTGCACGGTGGGCACGCGCACATAGTTTGGCACGCCATGCTCATGGGCAAGTTCGCGATATTCAATGTCCAGCTCTACCAGCGTTTCTGAATGTTCAGACACAAAAGCAATCGGCACCAGCACGATGGGCAGCCCATCCTTGCCAGCGCGCTTAATTTCATCATCCGTTGATGGGCCAATCCATTTGAGCGGCCCGACACGGCTTTGATAGCAATTGACCACTTCAGCATTCCCAACATTTGAAAGCTGCTTCATGACTGCCGCCACACTTTGTTCCACCTGCCATTGATAGGGGTCACCGTCTGCAACTATTTTTTCTGGCAATCCATGTGCCGAAAATAATAAGCGGTAGGGCTTAGAAGTATCCAGTTCTTGAAGGGCAGCGCTTAGCAAAGCGGCTTGGGCTTTGGCAAACCCAGCATGTTCAAAATAACAACCAACCAAATGCGTTGGTACGTTTAATTGAATGCGCGCAGCAGCTTTGCCCCAGTCTTTGGCGGAAGAACCAGTCGTGGTGGTAGAAAATTGTGGGTAAAGCGGCAAAAGCACTACTTTGTCGGGTTGATAGGCGGCGACTTCTTTAGCCACCTCGTCTGCCATTGGGTGCCAATAGCGCATGCAGGTAAAGATTTTATAACCCTCACCTAATGCAGTTTGTAAAGCGCTTGTCTGCGCCAATGTTTGCGGCACAATAGGTGAGCGGCCTCCCATTTGTTCATAAATGTGGCGGGCGGTTGGTGCGCGGCGGTTGGAAATCAGGGTAGCTATTAAAAATCGTAATGGTTGCGGTAGTCCAATAATCGCGCGGTCGTTAAATAAATTAAACAAGAATGGTTGCACTGATTCTAATGAATCAGGTCCACCTAAATTAAATAATACCACTGCTGTTTTCATAACTATTTACACTGCGCGTTTGAAATTGCGGACGACTTCAAGCATGGCTTCGACATGTTCAATCGGTGTGTGTGGAACAATGCCATGACCGAGATTGAAAATGAATGGTTTATGACCCCATGCGTCTAATATTTG
>JAIXRX010000123.1 GCA_027485005.1 Alphaproteobacteria bacterium | reverse complement strand
TGATAGCCAGTGATGGCAGCGGCATTTTCAAAAATTGTACGAATGTCCTGCTGGGTCTGTGTGGGCAAGGTTTTGAGCGAGCGTACCACCAGATCAAAATGCGTTTTTTCTTGGCGGCGCACCAAGCCATTGAGCTGCATGGGGCCAAGATGAGAAAGCTCGAGCTCCAGCACAAAGCGCGTGTCTTTCCATGGTTTTCCTTCGCCGCCGCTACTGCTTCCATCCTGCTTTTCCTGTTCTGGGTCGCGGTGAACAAACAGCCGCACCATATGCACCACTTGTTCATGTTGAAACGGAAAAATCATCGCTTGCCATGGCGATTTGCTTTCTGGCATTTCCAGCGCGTCATGCAATTTGCCAAAGTCTTTATGCAGCCGCTGAATCAGATCATTGCGATTGCGCGTTTCAAGTATATTCAGCGCTTCTTTACCAAGCCATTGGCTCACATCGTCGCGGCGCAGCGCTTGCATAAAAAACAACATTTGTGTGGTAAGCTTTGGCCCTGCTTGCGGCATCATATCCAGCAAGGCGCTGTTGGGGGCGGCGCTTTGCAGCAATGGTAGCACACTATCCAGCGTATCCCAATGTTCGGTCAGTGAAAGAAAAGACATGCCGTCTTCCACGCTATTGTTTGCATTCATGGGTTGATAAGAGTTGATGGCTGTTTGTGAGCTGGCCGCACGAATGGATTGAAGTTGTAGCTGCACCATCTGGCCATGCGCTGGCAGTGGCAGCCCAGCAGGTGGCGCGATGCGCACGGTACCGAGCGGTGTTTGCACGAGCCAGTCGCCTTTTTCGGGTGCGTCCAGTACCGTGGCTTGCACCAACACACGGCCGTCCGCCGTCACGTTTAGGCTAGGGCTTGGCATGGGTGGCAGGGCTTTGTTAGCTTGCGCGAGTGCCGCTGGATTTGTCGTTATTTCGGTCGTGTTCACAGTGGGTAATGGCAGCGCGTCAATTTCTTGCGCTGCTAAATGCGCGACGACATTGCTGATGGATGCAGAGGCCGTATGCAGCGCTTGAGGTGTTGCGGCAGAAAAAGCAGATGGCACGCGGGCGCCTGCCAGTGGGCTGAGATCAACCGTAGGATCGGAAGGGATGGTTGGTACTGATGAGGCAGCAGACTGTGTTTGCTCTGGTAATAGCGTGCGATGTGTAGTGGGATTTACCCCTGAAGGATTGCTTGAATTCACTTGTGATGGTGTAGCAGAATTTGAAGTGATATTGCTCGTTTGATGCGTCGAAGATAAAGATGCAGAAGGTGTGGCAGACGTGGATGCAGGCAATGAAAAACCAAGCAGTTTCATCATCACTTGATCGCCCGCTTGCACGCGTGTGGGCTGAGAAAAATTCGGCGGTAATTGGCGCAGAATTTCTGCAATCATTGGGCTGCGTGAAAGCAGCACAGCTTGCATGGCAGGTTGATTTTGTAAAATCTGGGAAAGGGTGGTGGCGCGCTGCGTAGCGCTTTGACTAAGCGACACAAAGTCATCACCCAGCGCATCCATCACGTTGGTGCTGGTCGCATTGGGGTTAGTTTGCGGTAAACCCGTTTGGGAAGAAATTTTAGCGCCACCACCATGCGCGTCGATATAATCGGCGAGCTTCACCCCGTCTACACTCAGCAAGCGCGCACGAAACAAGCCTTGCGTATTTTCCATGCGCAACACGACTTCCGAACCACTCTTTAAGTGAATTGGAAGCTTGAGCGAGAATTCACCTGCGTCAGTTTTAACGAGCGGATCACCTTCGCGGTTCATCCCTTCAATCACCCCTTGAATCACTGCGCCCGGTGTGAGGCGTGGTCCACCATTTTGTAAGGCAGCGCCGTCGGCCACATTGCCGCTCACTGGGCGGATGGTGACCGCGCCAGTCACAGGCAAAACAGGGCCGGTGGGCGTCATGTGCTTATCCTGCCGGTTTCATGAGTTTGATTGCCAGCTGCGCCACGTCTGTTGCAGCGGTGCTATGTGGTGCCGTGAGAATCATGGATTTTTGTGCACGAATCGCATCGCGCACTTTGTTGTCGCGTCGAATAATGCCAAGGCAAGGTGGCGAAATTTTAAGGAAGCTGGTGCAAGCGCGGTTCAATGAATCGTAAGTCTTTTGTCCATCTTTTTGTGCGCTGGCTTGGTTTACCACCACGTTAATTTGTGGCGGTTTTGGCATGGCTTGGCTCAGTTTGATAAACGCATAAGCGTCAGTGAGCGATGTTGGCTCTTCGGTAATAATAATTAGGCACTTTTCAGCAAGTGACGCAAGGTAACGCGTGGGGCGGTCAATGCCTGCACCAAGATCAATCATCACATAATCATAGCGTTCGGCCAGCTTGTTGAGGGTTTCGCCAATGCGTTGCAAATGTTCCATCGTCATGTCGGCGGTGCTGCCAGAGCCAGAGCGTCCGGCAATAATATCAAATCCGCCTTCTTCATAATGGGTAATAGCTTGTTCGAGCGTACATTTCCCAGCATACACATTGCCCAAATCAAAGTCAGGATTAATCCCAATCTGCACGTCCACGTTGGCCAGACCAATATCACCATCGAACAGCAGAACGCGGCGGCCAGAGCGCGCAAGCACATGCGCTAAGGTAATCGAGAACCATGTTTTTCCTACGCCCCCTTTGCCGGAAGCCACGGCAATTAATTTGCCTGCGCTCGGGGATTTAATATGGGAAGTCGTTGTCATTTTTATGCTCCCTGTGTGGTCTATGAAAATAGTTCAAGATGATGTTGCATGAGTAGCCGTGCGAGAACATCGGCTTGCGGATTTTTAAGCGCGTCCACCACTTTTTCGCTTTGTGAAACGCCCGATAATGCCACTCCCGCGCCATGCATGGCCGCTAGAATCCCGCCATAGCGTCGTGCCGTATCAAACTTGGTGGCAATCATGCGCTTGAGATGTGGTAGCACACTGAAAGCTCGCGCGGTGTACAGCGATTCCTGCACATCCATGCCCGCTGGCAGCACCAAAACCGGTTCAATATGTCCCGCTTTAATCAGCTCGGAGAGTTCTTTCATTTCTTCGGCGTCATAAGGATTCACGCCCGCGCCATCAATCATCAAAACACCATCGTCGCGATGTTTTTTAAGCAACGTGAGGAGGGCTGTGCGGCTATGTGCATGGTGCAGCGGCGTGTCCAGAATTTGGCAAATCGCCTGTAGCTGTTCGGTGGCGCCTGCGCGGCGATGATCCGCACCAATCAAAGTGGTGGGTTTTTTCTTCATTTTTAATTGGGTGGCCAGCTTGCTGATGCACAAGGTTTTGCCTGCCCCTGAAGGGCCTACCAGCATAATCGCTTTGCCATATTCCAGCGGCATACCCGCAAATTCAAAGCCAACATCCAGCAAAGAAGTCAGCGCTTTTTGTTGGGCGGCCATGTTTTCACCTACTGGTAACTTCACTGGTAAGAGTGGGTGAAGAACGCCTTGAATGATTTGTGCAGGCGCGCCATGCGCACGCAACAATTTTTCTAATGGACGCAATACGGCGTGCTGGTCAGATGAATGCGATTCTTTCGATGCTTCCATTTTTTTGGTGATCTTCGGAGCGGTGGCATGGCTTGGCGCAGGTGGTGGCACCACAGATTCCTCCTGCATTGCAGGCGTGTCATCCAGCGCCGCCATTACCACGACTCCCTTGCCACTCGCTAATGGCTTTGATTGTAGAATCACTGCATCGTCGCCTAAAGCATCGCGCACCTGCGCCATGGCTTCTTGCATGGTATTGCCGTGAAATGTTTTAACGCGCATAGCTTATCTCTTTGCTCAATCTACACCTGACCCAGCGTTTTGATTTTTGTTTTGGTATGAATTTCATTCTGCGAAAGTACTACGGTAGTGGAACGGAAACGCTCCACAATCGAGCGCACATAAGGCCGAATGGTTGGGCTGGTGAGAAGCACAGGGCTTTCACCTTGCAGTGCCATTTGGTCAAACTTACTGCGAATGGCGGTAATGAATTCCTGAATCTTGGTTGGCGCCATGGAAAGTGTGCGCTCTTCACCCGAGCCATCTAAGCTTTCCATAAACACACGTTCCCAGTTTGGCGAAAGAGCCAGAATAGGAATGTAACCTTCTTCGTTCAAATGTGCGTTACTGATTTGACGGGCAAGGCGCGTGCGCACATGCTCGGTAATCAGCGTAATATTCTGCGTAATGCGCGAGGCTTCGGACACGGCTTCCATAATCGTCGCAAGGTCGCGCACTGAAACCATCTCGTTCAAGAGATTCTGCAAAACACGCTGCACTCCGCTCACACTAATCTGGCTTGGAATGGTTTCCGCAATCAGCTTTTGCTGTGTTTTCGGTAGATCATCCAACAGTTTTTGCGTTTCGGCATATGATAATAGTTCTGACATGTTTTCTTTGATAATCTCTGTCAGATGCGTGGTGACTACCGTTGGTGGGTCCACCACCGTATAGTTGCGAAACAGTGCTTCCTCGCGGTAATTTTCAGAAATCCACATGGCAGGCAAACCAAAGGTTGGTTCGGTTGTTTCTTCTCCGGGCAAAGAAATTTTTCCGCCCGAAGGATTCATCACTAACAACATATCTGGCCGCACTTCGCCGCTACCACACTCAATTTCTTTCACCTTGAGCACATAGGAATTCGCAGGCAACTGCATATTATCTTGAATACGCACCGGCGGAATTACAAACCCAAGTTCTTTGGCCATTTGTTTGCGCAGTGCTTTAATTTGTTCCGTCAGGCGGTGGCCTTTTTGGTAGTTGATGAGTGGTAGTAAGCCGTAGCCAAGTTCAAGGCGCAGATTATCCATTTGCATGGCATCGGTAATACTTTCTTCGGCCAATTGCGGCTTGCCAGCCGCGTCCAATCCGGCGGCTCCTGGTTGGGCAGGCATGCCTGCTTTGCCAGCGCCAGCAGTTCCTGCGGTTGCTCCACCGCGCTTATATAGTTTTTCAGGATGTTTCCAGAACGTGTAGGCTAAATAACCTGTTGCGCCTGACAAGGCCAAAAATGGTATGGCAGGAATGCCCGGTAAGAGTGCCATCAAAAACAGCAAGCTACTGGTAATACCCATGGCCATTGGGAATTGGGTAATTTGTCCAAAAACAGCTTTATCGACCGAGCCGTCACTACCTGCTTTGGTCACCAACATACCTGCAGCAGTGGAAACAATAATGGCAGGAATTTGTGCCACCAACCCGTCACCAATCGTGAGAATAGTGTAGGTGTGCATCGCTTCCGAGAAACTCAGATCACGCTGCACAATTCCAATCACAATTCCACCAATTAGGTTGATGAAAGTAATAAGAAGGCCAGCGACTGCATCCCCTCGTACGAACTTGCTCGCACCATCCATTGCCCCGAAGAATGTATTCTCGTCCTCCAAATCTTTACGGCGGGCTTTGGCGGTATCCTCATCAATCAAGCCGGCAGATAAATCGGCGTCAATCGCCATTTGTTTGCCGGGCATCGCGTCTAAGCTAAAACGTGCAGAAACCTCCGCAATACGTCCAGAACCCTTGGTAATCACCATGAAATTAATGATGGTGAGGATGGCGAAAATGATAATACCAATCACCAGTTCGCCTTGCATGACAAAGCTACCAAAGGCTTTAATTACTTCACCGGCTGCGTCTGTACCTTCATGCCCGTGTGAGAGAATCAGACGGGTAGAGGCAATGTTGAGCGACAAGCGCAACATGGTGGAGACCAGCAGAATAGTTGGGAATGAGTTAAGGCTTAAGGGGCGATCCACAAAGATTGAGGTCATCAAAATTAAGACCGAAATAGTGATCGAAATCCCTAAGAAAAAATCAAGCACCATGGGCGGCAGCGGGAATAATAGTACTGTCAGAATAATAACAATACCTAACGCGAAATATAAATCACCACGTTTAGAAATCAGCTTCGCGGCAATACCCAAATCTTGCATGCTGGTTGTTGCTGAGGCTGCGGGCGCATTACCGCCTTGAGGGACAATAGGACCAGCCATTAGCTGCCACTCGCCGTTTTATTGTCGCCATACGGGGGAACGTTTTCTCCCATATCAGAATATTGTTTGATTTTGTTGCGTAGGGTACGAATGGAAATGCCTAGCACGTTTGCCGCATGGGTGCGGTTGCCAAGACAGTGGTTTAAGGTGTCGAGAATCAATTCTTTTTCGACATCTTCAAGTTTGCGTCCCACCATATCGTTGCGTTCGGCGCGTTGTGCGCCAAAACTTGAAGCTGAGGACGCATTAGAATTTTCGTGGGTTGTGCTTATCGCAGCAGGTATCTCACCGCTAAGTTGCGGAAGGAAAACGGCTTGTGCGCCAATCTCAGTGCCTGTTGCCATTAATACTGCGCGGTGCATCGTGTTTTCTAGCTCACGCACATTGCCTGGCCAGCGGTGTGTTTTGAGCTTGCCAACGGCTTCCACAGAGAGCGGGCGGGTTGGCACGCCATTCGCTTTAGAATATTTTTCTACAAAATGTTGGGCGATAGGTAAGATATCGTCTTTACGTTCACGTAAGGGTGGAATGGCAAGGTTAATGACGTTCAAACGGAAGAATAAATCCTCGCGGAAAGTTCCTTTCTTTACCTCAGCCTGAAGGTCGCGGTTGCTGGTAGCAAGAATGCGGATGTCCACTTTTACTGGTTTATTTCCACCCACGCGGTCAATTTCTTTTTCCTGAATAGCGCGCAGCAATTTAGCCTGTAAGCGTGGGTCCATCTCGCTGATCTCATCCAGCAGCAAAGTGCCGCCATCGGCTTCTTCAAACTTCCCAATGCGGCGGGCAATGGCGCCTGTAAATGCCCCTTTTTCATGGCCGAACAATTCTGATTCCAGCAAGTTTTCTGGAATGGCAGCACAGTTTACGCTGATAAAAGCATTGTCTTTACGTTTTGATTTTTCGTGCACAAAACGCGCCATCACTTCTTTACCCGTACCAGATTCTCCTGTGATAAGTAACGAGGCTTCAGACGGCGCTACTTGTTCAGCCAAAGAAAGAACCTCAGCCATGGCGGAGGATTCATAAATGACTGCATGTGATTCTTCGGCAATTGCTTCTAACACCGCTGCAATAAGTTGTTCATCGGGAGGCAGAGGGATATATTCTTTGGCGCCTGCACGAATAGCCTTCACTGCTGCTTGTGCATCGTTTGCTACACCGCATGCGACAATCGAAACACTGAAGCGTTCAGCTTCCAACATGGCAACCAGTGCTGCAATATCCACTCGTACTTCTACCATGAGTAAATCGGCGCCTGCACCGCCACGCAACGCCGCCATGGCCGATTCAGCGTCCGGCACTTGAGAAACTTTCGCGCCGCGCCCGCGAGCGATTCGGGTAGCGGCACCAATTTGTCCTTGTAAATCCCCAACAATCAGTAGTCTCATATTTTTATCCTTTTTTTATGATGGGCGATGAGCGGCATATGGTATTATTTTATGAACGGTCGTTTTTAATGACTTCGGTCATGGTCACGCCGATGCGGTCTTCCACCACGACTACTTCGCCTTTCGCTACCAAGCGGTTATTCACATAAATATCGACCGGTTCGCCCACTTTACGTTCCAATTCCATCACAGCGCCACGGCCTAGTTTAAGTAGCTGGCTAACCTGCATGGTGGCTTTGCCAAGGACTACAGAAATCTGCACCGGAATGTCCGCCACGGCATCAAGGGTGACGGCATCTTCATCAAAAGAATCAGAAAGATTAATGTCAGACATGGTAAGACTCCTTTAAGAGTGTTGGGTGGGATGAGGTTGGAAAAGGACTTGGAAGTTCTGGAGTAATTTTTCAATCTCTGCCCAGAGTTGTTCAGTATTGCGTTCGACTGCACCAGAGGGCCATTCCACGCGGCAATCATGCATGGCGAGATTGGCATCAGATGAAACATGGAGTGCTAGCGATTTGCCTGTGGCGTGAAAGTATTTTTCTGCCAAAATACCTTCTAAGTAGGGCGTAACTACAGGGTTCACAAAAACGGTTAAGGTTTTGTCGGTCGCAAGTTCGGCAATGCAATGTGCGACCACCGCTTCGATTTCTAACAGTGGATTATCTTGTAAGGCACTTCCTGCTACTTTTTTGGCCATGCTTAGTGCCAAAGGAGGCACTAATGATTGTAGACGATCCAAGAACTGATATTGATGTTCAACGCTTACATCCACATGAGCAGAAATTTTTTCAATTAACTGCTGCAATTCTTGATGCTCAATTTCCTGCTGTGCTTTAAACTCTGCTTTGGCGCGCTCATAGCCCGCTTGCAGCCCTTTATCGTAGCCCATTTTTTCTGCAGTATCTAGCTGCTCTTGGGAAAACGTTGCCACAGGAGCAGGGGGCTCTTCTGCTTTTTGCATGGCCGCACGTGCTTCATCGCGGGCGCGTAGCATCTCCTCTTCGGGATCAGGCTCGCCGATAAATGATTGAAAACGAAAAGGGGAAACGCGTGAGCGTGGCGTGGTATCCATCGATTAGTAAACCAGTTGGTCCTCCCCACTGCCTTCAGAAATAGTAATTTCACCTTTGGCAGCTAGATCTTTGGCTTTAATCACAATAGCCATTTGCGCCTCATCCACGTCTTTCAAACGCACTGGGCCAAGGGACTCCATATCCTCGCGCAGGATTTTAGCGGCCCGTTCAGACATATTGCCCAAAAATAATTCTTTAATGGTGTCCGAAGCGCCTTTGAGTGCAAGTGGCAGTTTGTCTTTGTCCATAAGGCGCATAAGGGTTTGAATGCCACCAGCATCCACTTTAACAAGATCTTCAAACGTAAACATGAGGGCACGAATCCGTTCGGCTGCTTCGGCGTTGCGGGTTTCAAGAAAGCCCATAAATTTAGCTTCTGAATTACGGTCAAAGTTATTGAAGATATCGGCCATCATCTCATGGCTATCGCGGCGCTGTGTTTTGGCCAGATTGCTCATAAACTCAACACGCAATGTTTTTTCAATGCCGTCTAAAACCTCTTTTTTCACCGCATCCATACTGAGCATGCGGGTAATCACTTCCATCGTCAAATCTTCTGGTAAAACAGTGAGGACGCGCGCCGCATGATCCGCTTTGATTTTAGAGAGTACGAGAGCAATCGTTTGTGGATACTCGTTTTTCAAATACCCCGCCAAGACTTCTTCATTCACATTACCCAGCTTGTCCCATGTGGTACGTCCTGCAGGACCACGAATGTCCTCCATAATCATGTCCACACGTTCCTTGCCTAATGCTTTAATTAATAAGCGTTCAGTGTTTTCAAGGTTACCTGAGAGCGCTCCCGCTGCAGTGATTTGTTCTGAAAATTCCAGAAAAACTTTTTCAACCACTTCAGGGGCAACAGATCCAAGTGTCGCCATGGTATTGGAGATTTCTTTGATCTCTTCATCTTCCATCATGCTCAAAATTTTGGTGGCATTATCTTCACCCACCGACATCATCATGATGGAGATTTTCTGAACGCCTGTGAGTTTTTTATAATCATTGATACTAATCATAGGAATACCTTAGCTTGTGTGCTGATACTAAACTAATTGCCGCTCGCGCCATTATTATACCAGCTGCGCAGAACGCCCACGGCTTCGTCGGGGTGTTTTTCAAAGACTTGTGCAATTTTTCGGAAGGCAGCGCTGCGGCCTTTACCACGCATTTTATCAATGCTGATAAGACCGTCATCTTCATCTTCTTCATTAATAACACCCATAGCCATGGATTTATCTTCCAGAGCTGCTGTTAATTGTGGTCCAGCGAGCACCGATTTTTCTTCTTCAGCCAGAGAGGCAGCAGTAGCAGAGGCTTCGATTGCACGGTTCACTAATGGGCGGATAATCAGGAGGATGGCCATGATTGCAACGCCGCCAAGCACCAAGGTCTGGATGATATTTCGCAGATCTTTTTTCAGCCAATCAAATGGCCCTTCTTCCATCACCATTTCCGGAGTGCTAGCAAATTTCATCGTATCGACAACTAAAGTATCACCACGTTTTTCATCAAAACCAATCGCCGATTTTGCAAGCATTTCTAGTTTCTTCAATTCTTCAGGCGCGCGAGGAGAAAACTGCATTTCACCCTTTGGAGTTGGAGAATAAATACCGTCCACCATAATCGCAACGGAGAGACGCTTCACCGTACCTGTTTCTTTCACCTGATTTTCAACTACTTTAGAAATTTCATAGTTAGTGGTTTCGTCATTACGCTCCGTCACGCGTTTGGAATTATTGCCACCGCCTGCAGGGTTTGCCTGATTTTCTGGTAGATTATTTTTTACGCTCACATTCTCGTTAGCTTGGCCTTCATCGGATTGCTCGCGCTCATTCGTGCCTTGTATCGAGCGCACTACTTGGCCTTCTGGATCATAGGTCTCTGAATTGCGTACCACACGGTCAAAATCAATATCTGCGGTTACTTGTGCAGTAACTTTGTCAGATCCCACCGATTTACCCACTAAATCTTCGATGATATTCACCATGCGTGACTCGTAGGCAATGCGGTATTCTTCCGATTTGCTAGCGGCAATAGCAGGATCGTTAGGATCTTGGTTGCCCTTAGCAAGGGCGCGCCCAGAATGATCCAGAATCGTTACTTTATTCGAGGTAAGCCCCGGTACAGCCGTTGCAATTAAATTAGCCACCCCTTCAATTTCGCTTTGGCTTAATGAGCCACGCAGCTTCAGCACAACGGATGCGGTCGGCTCTTGTTTTTCACGGGTAAATAACTCACGCTTTGGCATGACCAAATGAACGCGAGCGTGCTCTACTTTTTGTAGTGAGCCAATGGTGCGCGCCAATTCACCTTCAAGTGCGCGAACCATGTTGACGTTAAGAACAAAATTGGAGGTGCCGAGTGATTCGGCGCGGTCAAAAATTTCATAACCCACAAT
>JAIXRX010000082.1 GCA_027485005.1 Alphaproteobacteria bacterium | reverse complement strand
GTGATTGCCACCATGGCATGGCTTCTCACCATCACCAATCGCCCAGCAAACAAACCAGCGAATTAAAAAAACTATTGGCACATCGTAACTTTGTGGCGGCCAGTAATGTTTGGCGTTTGAATCAACGAATCCAGTAATTGCGCATGCTCTTGACTGTAAATTTCACCAAACAACAGTTGGGCGCGTTGGCAATAGGCACTCTCTGGTAAACGCAAACTTATATTCGATGACTGATTCGACATCTCAGTGATAAACTGGTTCACCTCTTGCCCTGCCCGCTTGATATAGCGCTTGAGTGTGCTGGTATGTTCCACCAAATGGCTGCGGTGTTTTTCTACAAACTGACCATACGGCTGACGAAGATTCGGGCACGCCAAAGCCGCTACCATTAAATCTGTTTGCAACACACGCATGTCCAATGCATCCATCTCTGCACGGCTAGCGCATGGCGCTGCTTGCGCCAATGTTGGCACAGCAAGCATCAATGCAAAAACAGACTGCCTTAATCGCATAAATTGCCTATTTAAAAGAGGCTTTGGTGGCTTCATACGCAGCATCCAACCATGGAAGCAGCGCCTCAATATCATTGGTTTCAACGGTGCTACCGCCCCAAATACGCAAGCCTACCGGCGCATCGCGATAAGAGGCAATGTCATAAGCCACGCCGTCTTTTTCTAAGGCAGACACCATTTGCTTAGCAAAAGCCGCCTGTTTTTCTGCGTCAAGCGCGGCAAACCATGCATCTGCAAAGGAAAGCGTGATAGAGGTGCAAGAGCGTGTTGCTTTATCTTGGCACAGAAATTCCACCCAATCCGTTTTCGCCACCCATGCTTCAATCGCCGCAAGGTTGGCTTCTGAACGCGCTATCATGCCTTTCAAACCACCATTCTTTTCCATCCATTCCAAGCTCACCAGCGCGTCTTCCACCGCTAGCATTGATGGGGTATTAATGGTTGCACCCGTAAAAATTTCGGCGTTCAGCTTGCCGCCTTTAGTCATACGGAAAAGTTTTGGCATCGGCCAGCTTGGCGTGTAGCTTTCCAAACGCGCCACTGCACGTGGTGAAAGCACAAGCATCCCATGAGCCGCTTCACCGCCCATCGCTTTTTGCCAAGACCATGTCACCACATCCAGCTTGTCCCATGGCAAATCCATGCTGAATACGGCAGAGGTTGCATCACAGATAACAACACCTTCGCGATCAGATTTAATCCAATCAGCATTTGGCACACGCACACCGCTGGTGGTGCCATTCCATGTGAACACCACATCGCGGTTGGTATCCACCTGCGTAAGATCAGGAATCTGTCCGTAATCCGCTTCAAATTTTCTAACATCCGCAACCTTCAGTTGCTTGGTGATATCCGTCACCCAATCTTTGCCAAACGCGTCCCACGCCAAAACGTCTGCGCCACGCGCCCCCAGAATCGACCACATAGCCATTTCCACTGCCCCAGTATCAGAGCCAGCAACGATACCCACCACATAGTCATCAGGAATACCAAGAATTTTTTTACTTTGCTCAATCACTTCCTGCAGCTTGGCTTTGCCGCCTTTAGCGCGATGTGAACGCCCCAAAAAAGCGCCACTAAGTGACTGCAAAGACCAGCCTGGAATTTTAGAGGTAGGACCAGAAGAAAAACATGGATTGACGGGCTTAATAGAAGGCATGACGTTCATATCAATTCATTGAAAAAGTTGAGCGCGTGAAGCTAACCGTAGCCTATAAAGAGGTCAAGTAACTTGATATGAGGAATCGATATTTGTGCTTTATCTTTAAGGTGGCATTGCTATAGTGCACCACTTAATAGAATTTAACGGTTTTCTGTTTAACGAGTTTTACATGGGTCAGGCAAACGTGCGTCATTTTTTCATTGGCTTTATTGCCGCTCTTGCAATTCCAGCTGCCTTTTTACCTGTGTTGGCAGACTCTGCTTATTTAGTACAGCTTGGCTCGTTTCAAACCCGTGAAGAAGCTCAAAGTGCTTGGCAGGATTACCTTAAGGAATACAGTACTCAGCTTGCTGACGTGAACCAATATATCGCAAACATTAATTTGCCAAATAGCACTCTTTTTCGTTTACAAGCAGGCCCTATCAGTGGCCGCAACCAAGCGAAAGCACTGTGTGAAGCCCTCAAACCAAAATTAGAAAGCTGTTTATTGGTAGAAACCGCAATGATTGACTCGCTCAAAAGTGAGCGGATTTTGCCTGCCAATACCAGCAGCACTCTAGGCAATGAATTAAAGATTGCTGGCATAGAAACTAGTAAACCTGAAATTCCTCAAGTGGAAAGCATTATTAAAAGTGACATGAGTGCCGCGCCTGTTGTAGCTGTCGCCGCTACCACGACAGAAGCTATCGCCCAAGCCAAAGAGACCGTGGTTGAAACAGCAAGTACAGAAGCGGCAACTACAGCCCCAGCAGTAGACGCAGCAAAAGACGCTTGGAACCAAGTGGAAGACACCAGCAAAACTGCGCCAAGCGTTGCCCTCAATGCTCCAACCGCAAATGCAGAGGAAGTGGCGAAAGAAAATAGTAAAATGGCTGAACCTGTGGCCATTGCTAGCGCGCCTGCACCAGCACCAGTCGCATTGGCCAGCAGCTCTGGTACTCTTGGCAGACTCATTTTGAATGCAGACGGCACACCTAAAGGTGTCAGCGAAACACCCCGTTTAGCCGCAGCCACCCCATTACAAGACGACAAAACTGGCCGTGTGGAAGTGAAAGAAGCCGTGCGTGTGGCCGCCACCAATATGGATAGCCAAGCGGAAACACCAATGGTTAGCAATAGCGAATGGAAAGATACTGAAAGCAAAGACGCATTGGTTTTGCCAAACGCGGAAATAAAGAAAATAGCAGTGGTTGAAAAGAGCACTCCAGAAATTGCCGACGAGCCGAATGCAGAAGGCGAGCAATATGTGGTGAAAATTTCTCCTTACCCTTCGCAATCTTCTGCCTTTAACAACTGGGAAGTTCTCAAAACTCATCATTCGGCATACAAGAAATTAAAAGTAACGGTGCTCGCTCCTGTGGAACGCAACCCAGAATATACCATCAAAGCCGGTAAGCTGAATAATAAGGCAAACGCAGAAGCACTGTGCCAACTGGCCAAAGAAGACAGCAAAATATGTAGCATTGTAACAGTAAAAGGTGAGTCTGCGGTAAAAGCAACCGATGCCTCTAACGTGGTAGAAAAAAGCCCATTAGTGGCCGATGTCAAAGCGTTTAATGAAAATGTTCAAACGCCAGAACCAGTGAAAGAAGTGCTGCAACCACGCCGTCTTGCTGTGGCAAACGAAAACAAAGCGGAAGCACTAGAACGCACATCAGGGGAGCAGATTTTCTGGGTGCAGATGGGTAATTATGATAGCGAAAATGCTGCTAATGTTGCATGGGAAGATCATGTTACAAAGCATCCAGAGGTGTTTGCAGGGCTTTCTCCACGTGTAAGCACACCTTCGCGCTCTGCCAGCCCTAAAGCCAACTATCGCTTGCGCACAGGCAGCTTCAATAACCGCCTCGACGCATTGAACTTCTGCACCAAGCTGCAAGGTCTTGGGATAAAATGTTTGGTGATTTCGCAATATTAATTGCTTAAGCCGCCATTGCTTGTTCGGCTGTTAGCTCTATCCAACGCGGGCCTGCAGTATATAGTATCGCGGTGCGAATGGTGTGGCGCGGATAAATATGCTTAAGAATGCTTGCATAACGCGCCATTTGCACATGGTACGCGCGCGGCACATCGGCAGCATCTTTTGCCACATGCTGATTGGTTTTATAATCCACAATCCACACTTCTTTTTCAGTCACCACCAATCGGTCAACTTGTCCTACAAGCTCTAGCCAGCTTCCATCAGGCTGCTGAAAATGTCCAACTACCGGGACTTCCGCACGAGACGCCGCACTAAATAATAAGCCAAAGGGTGGCTCCTGCAAAATAGTAAAAATCTGCTGCAGCGCGCGTTCTTTTTCTTCCACTGGCCATTCAGGTGCAAGCCGCTGCAACAAGCGCTGTGCTAATAGTTCTTGGGCGTCTTCCGCCACAGAGGGTAAGGCTTGCAGTAATTGATGGATGACCACTCCACGCTTCATGAGCGCCTCATGCATTAGTGGCGAAAATACTTTACCTGCGGCAACTTTTTCTTCATCCGTTTGGCTGGCCACAAGTCTCTTTACTGCGTTTTCACTGGCACCAGTGGGTACTTCAAAAATCCAATCTGGCACGGCTGGTAACACTGTTTTTTCGCTACTAGGTGCAGAAACTTCTTCGTTCCCTTCACCCAATACCATCATCTCACCTTCCCACACATCTCCACCTACACATGCTTGTGGTGCAAGCTGTGTTTGGAGTCCATCCCATATCCAGCCATACCAGTGCGTTTTGGGTTTGGCATTGCTGCCTTCTTTTATTGTTCCGGCCGTTCCACTCACATATAAATAATCTTGAGCACGTGTCATCGCCACATATAACAGACGGCATTCTTCACGCTTTTCTGCTTCTAAGCTGGCCTCTTTTGCCTCTTGCCAAGAAGGCAGTTGGCGGCCTTGTGCTGTGGCAGGCAACATCAACTGCCCTGCACTATTCCAATACCATTTCACATTCAAACTATTTCTGTGCGGAATCTCGCTCATCGCGTCAGGAATAATTACCACCGGCGCTTGCAACCCTTTGGAGTGATGCACCGTCATCACACGCACTTCATGGCTGCTCTCGCCAGATTCACGCTTCAGTTCTGGCTGCATCTGCACCAGCATTTCTAGAAATCCAAGCATACTACCCACATGTTCTTGTGCATAATCATATGCCAAGTTCAAAAGCTCTTGTAGCGGATCAACGCACGCCTCACCCAAGCGTTGCTGCATTTTTTTCCACCCACCAAGATTTTCCAGCACATAGGTAAAAAGGGCATGCGGTGGCAGATAATCGACTCGCGCTAATATATTAGAAAGTTGCTGATAGGTTGCTGCAATCTCTTCATCGCTCTGCGCTAACTGCCCCATTCGCTGCCAAAGGCTATGTTCTGCGCGGTCAAACGCCACACGCTGCAATAGCGCTTCGCTCCACCCGAATAGTGGGCTTTTAAGCACGCAAGCAAGGCTATAATCATCCGCCGGCAATAGCGCAAAGCGTGCCAACGCTAGCATGTCTTGTACGGCGATTTCTTCAAGAATTTCTAAGCGATCTGCACCCGCCACCGCCACTCCTGCACGCTTCAACTCTTTTATCATCTCACGCAACACTGCCCCACGGTGACGCAACAAAATCAAAATATCCCCCGCATGAATCGGCTTGCCCGTACTTGGCAGCACCACCCCTTGGTCAATCCAGCCCTTAATGGTTTGCGCCACCTTCTGCGCCATCACACGCTTGGCATTCGTACGACTTTGATATCTGGGGGGAGAAAAATTTCCCGTTATTTCTAATCCTTCTTGCTCTGTCGGAATATCTTCATTTTCATCATTTTCCATCTCTTGTACCACGGGCCATACCACGACTTTACCTTTGGCATGTTTGCGGGTGGTGCTATGCAGAATCTGCTTTTCAGAGAGGGCCGCACCAGCCTTTGGCCATTCATTTGCAAACACCATATCTACAGCATTCAAAATCTCTGGCGCCGAACGAAACGACTGCGACATGGGAACAATTTTGAGTGGCGTGCCAGCGGCGGCAGCAAGCGCTGCAATTTCCTCACGTTTTTGTTGCATCATTTCCGGGCGGGCACCTTGGAAACTATAAATCGACTGTTTCTCATCTCCCACCACAAATAAAGTGCGGGTGTAGCTGCGCTGCCCCTCTCCCGAGAAAAACTCCCGAATCATCGGCATCAACACGTCCCATTGCGCGGGAGAAGTGTCTTGCGCTTCGTCCAACAAAATATGGCTAATGCCACCATCGAGTTTATATTGCACCCATGCGGCGGCCGATGAGCGTTGCAGCAGCGCCTGACACTGCAAAATCTGGTCATCATAATCCAGCGCGCCACGTAATTTTTTACGTCGCTCATATTCACTAAGCAGTGTGTCAGCCACAATCAACGCCGCTTGCGTGCATTCCGCCATTTCAAGCGCGCTCAGTTGGCTGAGATATTCCACCAGTTTTTCTTGAATATTTTTCATCTGCTCATGTAGAGCTGGATCAGATTTCTGATATTTTGTTGTATATAATCGATCAAATGGATCGCCATCTTGCTTGATAAAAATCTCAAAAAAATCTCTCTGCGCAACATTCATGTCTGCTTGTTCTAAACGCCGCAAAAACTTTTTAAGACAATCGGCGGTTTTTTTATCCGTCGCGGTATTCGCTTCAGCCAACAACTCCAACACCTTTGCATAGACATCATAGCGCTGCATCAGCGGCAATAACTGTGCCGTAAAAAGAGTCTCACGCGTCATGTCTTGCGGCAGCTTCATCTGCGCCCACACATCCTGCTTTAACCTCTGCCAATCATGCCCATAAGGTTGCAATTGTGCCTGAAACTTCGCGCGATCGGTAATCATACCATTGAGTAATTCAACTAACGCCGATTCACTTTTTATCTCAATCAGCTGCGCCATGGCCTCCCGCAGTGCCGGCAATTTTTCTTGCGGCACATGCGCTTCATAGATGCCCGAAAGCAAAAACTCTTTAACTTCTGCCATCAATTCTCTGCTTTGGCGCTCATCCAGTACATTAAAATGTGGCGAAACCCCTGCCTCCAGCGGAAAACGCTGCAGCATGCTTTGGCAAAAGGCGTGAATCGTATGGATGCGCAAGCCCTCTTCCGCTTCCATTACCTTGGCAAACAAACCCCGCGCCCGTTGGGTTTGCAAAAGTGTTGCGGCGTCTCCTAACATATCCGAAACATCGCTCTGCAATTCCTCTGGGGTCATGGTCGCCCATTGCGCCAATTTCTGACGCACCCGCCCCAGCATTTCAGCAGCCGCTGCTTTTGTATAAGTAATGCAAAGGATTTGAGATGGCGGCACATTTTCAAGCAACAACCGAACGACGCGGTTGGTAAGCACGCTGGTTTTGCCTGAACCCGCGCTGGCTGTCATCCACACCGATTCCTTCGGCGAGATAGCCAAGCGCTGCTCAGGCGTCAGAAAATGTCGTTTTTTGTTATTTGCCGTCATGTTTGTCACACAAAATCCACACAATTGTCAGAATTTCTTAACCTTTTATCGGTAAGATTAGAATCATAAGAAACACCTTAGGAAGACGAGACCCTTATGGCAACCATGATTCAACACGCGATTCAACAGCAAGGCACGCAAGCCTTTTTCTTGCCGCAACTAATGAACGAATCGCTGCAAACCATTGAACATGCCCACATGTATTTTGAGGGCATGGGCCGCGAAGAAATGCGCTTTCTCCCTGCGGATGTGCAAATGCTTTATGCGTCAGAAATGTCCCGCATTACCATGCGTCTTTCATTTGTGATGGCATGGTGCCTTGGGCAACGCGCCGTAGTGGAAGGTGAAATTTCTGAAGATGAAGCGCAAGACCATTTCCGCCTTGAAGGACATGATGTGTGCCTGACTGAAGCCGAACGCCTTGCGGCGATGCTTCCATATTCCATGCAAAAATTAATGGAAAAGACCGAACATTTATACCGCCGAGCCCTGCGAATCGACATGAGTCTTGCTGGCGAGCTATAAAAAATATCACAACGTTTTCCCATTTCGTTGTGCCTTCATAAAACCCCGCAGACATAGGTCTT
>JAIXRX010000108.1 GCA_027485005.1 Alphaproteobacteria bacterium | reverse complement strand
TGTCTTTATACCTTTGTAGGCGGAAGTATCTGGATGATGGTACTACTTGGCTTTGGCTATTTTATTGGTGCCAAAGAAGAGCATGTGAAACATTATTTTCCTATTGTGACGGCCGTTGTAGTCGCTGCGGCTAGCGCGCTGGTGGCTGGCTATATCTGGAAAAAACGCCGCACGAAGAAAAGCGCTTAGTCGTCATAAAACCGACACATAATTGTGCTAAATTTTATACGCTAAATCAATTATTGTTCACGTGCGGCACAAGCTGCACTTAACTAGCTTTACTAATGGAAAAGTCACGTTTTTATTATCGCCGTGCCAAATGGTTGGCGGCGTTTTTAGGTTTGTTTATCGTAGTGTGTATTTTCACACTATTCATGTCACCTACTGCTGAGGATTTAATTTTCAGCTGGTTCGGCGGGGCATGGATGTTGATTTGGGTTGGCACTATTTTAGGCTATTGCTTTGCAGGAGCATGGCATCAAACTGGTTTTAATAAATGCAACATTACCACAACGCTCTTAGAAGAGAGTATTGTAGCAGTGATGAAAAACAAACACATATCTCAGTTTAAATATGTGTTTTTCTCAGAAGCCTTGTATTTGTTTGAACCATCTACTGGAGACATTAGAGGTGATAACAATATTAAGAGACTGGGAAGAAAACTCTCAGATCTATGGGAAGTGGGAATGGTTTCTATCATTTCCTCAAGAGATGAAATGGTCGTGATTTTGTCGCATCAGAGGTTCTCTGAAAAAGTGACGATGAGCAAAATCATTTGGCTGACGCAAGCAGGCGAAGAAGTAGTTGTCGGGCTTGTGACGTGGAGCGAGTAATAAAAAAGAGCATAGGGAGTAAGCCTATGCTCTTTTTTTATTATCTAGATTACGCCGCAGCTTTTTGGCTGAGGCTGGCTTTGATGGCGCTAATTGCTTGCGGCAATGCGCCCGCGTCTGGGCCGCCGCCTTGTGCCATGTTGGGTTTACCCCCGCCACCTTTGCCACCGACCGCTTCAACGGCAAGTTTAATCAAATCCACGGCAGAATAATTGGCGGTAATATCCGCAGAAACCGCTACCACGATGGAGGCTTTGCCTTCAAATCCTGTGCCAACCATGGCCACACCACTGCCTATTTCTTTCAGCGTTTGTTCTGCAATGGCGCGCAAATCAGCGGGTGCTAAATCATCAAATACACGCGAGGCGAAAGTGAGCGCGCCAATGGTTTCTTTTTCTGCGCCTGCGCCATCATTCATCGCGAGTTTGCGTTTGGCGTCCGCTAATTCTTTTTCAAATTTTTTGCGTTCAGCCATCAGCGTGGTCAGGCGATCATGTAATTGATCCGGTGCGACTTTGAGTTCCAGAGCGAGTTCGCGCAAGGTGCTGTCTTGCCCACTGAGATATTCTAACGCGCCTGCATTTGTGACCGCCTCGATACGACGCACACCCGCAGCGAGCGCGCCTTCGGACACAATTTTAAATACGCCGATATCCCCCGCGCGCGCCACATGCGTGCCGCCACAGAGTTCGGTGGAGAAAGGTTTTTGCGTTTGTCCCCGCTGCGCGCCTCCTGCTCTCGCATGGGACGTCGCTGAAGGCTCACTCGGACTTCTGTCCTCGTCAATTCCCATACTGAGCACGCGCACTTCGTCGCCATATTTTTCACCGAAGAGTGCCATCGCGCCCGCTTCAATCGCCGCTTCTGGCGACATGAGGCGAGTAGAGACTTCTGAATTTTGCCAGATGATACGGTTCACTTCCGCCTCAATCGTGGCTACATCTTCTTTGCTCAAACCTTTAGGGTGGCTGATGTCAAAGCGCAGACGCTCGGCAGAAACCAGCGAGCCTTTTTGTGTCACATGTTCGCCAAGCACACGGTGCAATACCGCATGCAAAATATGCGTAGCAGAGTGGTTGGCGCGAATGCGCGCGCGGCGTGCCACGTCGATTTTCAGGGTCACTTCTTCGCCTGTTTTGAGGGGGGCGGAAAGCTCCACCGTATGCACGAAGAAATCGGGCAGGGGCTTTTGCGTGTCGGTGATGGTACCAATCACGTCTTTGCCGCGCAGCACCACGCCAGTGTCACCCACTTGGCCGCCGGATTCGCCGTAGCAAGGGGTTTGGTTGGTGATGAGGAAGGCTTTGCCAGCGTTGGCAGACGCCACGTTCGCGTCGTTCTGCACTAAGGCTAGCACATTGGCCACCGCTTCATTTTGGGTGTAGCCCAAAAATTCGGTGCTGCCATGTTGGTCTTTTAGTTCAAACCAAAGTTTGTTGGTGGCAGTTTCCCCCGAGCCAGACCATGCAGCGCGCGCGCGAGCTTTTTGTTCGGCCATGCATGCCGCAAAACCTTCGCTATCTACTTTTTTATTTTGACCACGCAGAATGTCTTCGGTCAAATCGAGTGGGAAGCCAAACGTGTCGTAAAGTTTAAAGGCTACGTCACCCTTCAGTGCGCCGCTCGCGGCAACTGATGCAGATTCTTCTTCCAACAATTTCAGACCGCGTTCGAGGGTTTGTTTGAAGCGCTCTTCCTCAAGACGTAAATTCTCCACAATCATCGCTTGCGCGCGTTTGAGCTCAGGATAGGCGTCGCCCATTTCAGCAACAAGCGCTGGCACCAGTTTGTGCAT
>JAIXRX010000130.1 GCA_027485005.1 Alphaproteobacteria bacterium | reverse complement strand
TCTTTGTGTTTACTCGCAAGCCTAGCTGCTTGCTCCAGCGCGAGCACCGCCAGCATTGCCAATCTCTATGACCAAGAAAAAGAGTTTGCCTCTGGCTCGTGGTATTCCTTCAGCAAAGCTTGCGCGGCACAACTCTGCCCACCAAATTAATCGCATGCATTAAGCATACAAAAAAGGCGCTGAACAAATGTTCAACGCCTTTTTTAGTGGTTTAAAATCGGCTTAATACTTCGCGTTTTTCAGCAAACGCAAGCGCAAAGCATGTAGCTTAATGAAACCTTCGGCGTCGTGTTGGTCATAAACCGCATCTTCTTCAAAAGTCACATGCGCCGCCGAGTAAATGCTGTTAGCGGATTTGCGGCCCACCACACTTACGCTGCCTTTAAATAGCTTCAAGCGCACCGTGCCAGACACATTTTCTTGGCTGGCATCGATTAACGCCTGAATCATTTTGCGCTCTGGGCTCCACCAATAGCCGTTATAAATCAGTTCAGCGTAGCGCGGCATCAGATCGTCTTTCAAATGAGACGAGCCGCTATCCAGCGTAATGCTTTCCATGCCGCGATGCGCCGCAAGCAATACCGTGCCACCTGGCGTTTCATAGACGCCGCGGGACTTCATGCCCACATAGCGGTTTTCAACAAGATCCAAACGGCCAATGCCGTGCTTGCCACCTAGTTCATTGAGTTTGGTGAGCAATGCGGCTGGCGTCAGCTTTTCGCCATTCACGGCCACTGCGTCGCCACGTTCAAATTCCACTTCAATATATTCCGCTTCATTCGGCGCTTTTTCTGGAGCCACTGTGCGGCGGAACATCTCTTCATCCGCTTGAACCCATGGGTCTTCCAGCGCTTTACCTTCATAGGAAATATGCAGTAAGTTAGCATCCATGGAGTATGGCGCTTCACCGCGCTTATCCATGGTCACAGGAATTTGGTGTGCTTCCGCATATTCAATCAATTTGGTGCGGGAGTTCAAATCCCACTCACGCCAAGGCGCAATCACTTTAATGTCTGGCTTCAATGCATAATAGCCCAGTTCAAAACGCACTTGGTCATTGCCTTTGCCGGTCGCGCCGTGGCACACAGCATCTGCGCCCACCGCTTTGGCAATTTCAATCTGGCGCTTGGCAATCAGCGGGCGCGCAATCGAGGTGCCGAGCAAATAAACGCCTTCATACAAGGTATTGGCGCGGAACATCGGGAACACATAATCACGCACAAATTCTTCGCGTAAATCTTCAATGAAAATATCTTTCACGCCCATCATTTCGGCTTTTTTGCGCGCAGGTTCAATCTCTTCACCTTGGCCAAGATCCGCGGTAAAGGTTACCACTTCGCAGTTATATTCCTCTTTTAACCAGCGCAAAATAATCGACGTGTCCAAGCCGCCAGAATAGGCCAGCACTACTTTTTTGATTTTCCCTTTTTTCGACATAATCGACGCTCCTCTTGTGACAAAATTAGAACAAATTTAGCAAGACCCACTATAGCGTTTTGCAGCGCAGCACAAGATTTACTTGCACGCCACGCGCACGCCCCGTACAACGCTGGCAAAACATGGCCAAAAGCAAATAAGCTGGCCTCATAATAAAGGGAGTTTTTATGGCTAATTCAAACGATGTAGTAATTGTTGCAGCGCTTCGCACCGCGATTGGTGCCTTTGCGGGTGCTTTCAACAATGTGTCCGCCCATCTGCTGGGCGCAGAAGTGATTAAAGGCTTGCTTGCCAAAACGGGCGTGGCCGCGGCGGATGTTTCTGAAGTGATTTTAGGCCAAGTGCTGACCGCTGGCCAAGGCCAAAACCCTGCGCGCCAAGCGGTGATTGCCGCAGGCCTTCCAAAAGAAGTGCCGGGTTGGGGCTTAAATCAAGTGTGCGGTTCGGGCTTGCGCGCCGTAGCTTTGGGTTTCCAAGCGATTAAAAATGGCGATAGCCATATCGTGATTGCTGGCGGACAGGAAAATATGTCCATGTCTCACCACTCGATGTTGATGCGCAACGGCACCCGTATGGGCAATGCCACACTGGCCGATACCATGATTGTGGACGGCTTGTGGGAGGCGTTCAACAACTACCATATGGGCCAAACCGCTGAAAATATCGCAACTGAACTTGGCATTACGCGTGAGGAGCAAGACGCCTTTGCTGCCAGCTCTCAACAAAAATGTGAAGCGGCGCGCAAAGCTGGCAAATTCAAAGACGAAATTGTGCCTGTGACGATTAAAGGCAAAAAAGAAGATGTAGTGGTGGATGCGGATGAATTCCCACGGGACGGCGTGACGGCAGAAGCCCTTGGCAAACTGCGCCCTGCTTTTGCCAAAGAAGGCACGGTGACGGCGGGCAATGCGTCTGGTATCAATGACGGCGCAGCCGCGGTGATGTTGATGACCCGCGCCGAAGCCGACAAGCGCGGCCTGAAGCCACTCGCCACCATTAAAACATGGGCGCATGCAGGCGTTGAGCCAAAAATTATGGGCACAGGCCCCATCCCTGCCAGCAAAAAATGCTTAGAAAAAGCAGGCTGGAGCGTGGCAGACCTCGACCTTGTGGAAGCGAATGAAGCCTTTGCGGTGCAAGCGATTTCGGTGAATCGCGGCATGGGCTGGGACGAAAGTAAATTGAACGTGAATGGCGGCGCGATTGCGATGGGCCACCCGATTGGGGCGTCTGGTGCACGCGTGCTGGTTAGCCTGCTGCATGAAATGAATAAGCGTGACGCTAAAAAAGGCCTTGCGACCTTGTGCATTGGTGGTGGCATGGGTGTCGCACTAGCGGTTGAACGCGAATAATTAATTAGATTTTTATTATATTAGGAGTTTTGAATGTCTAAAGTTGCACTTGTTACTGGCGGAACCCGTGGCATTGGCCGCGCGATTGCGGAAGGTTTGAAAGAAGCTGGCTATAAAGTCGTGGTAAACTATGCTGCGCGTGAAGATGTGGCCGCCAAAATGACTGCCGACACGGGCATTCCAACCTATAAATGGGACGTTTCTGAGCTTGCAGCTTGCGAAGAAAATGTGAAAAAAATTGAAGCGGATTTAGGCGCGCCAATCGAAGTCTTGATTAATAATGCAGGGATTACGCGTGATGCCCCGCTGCATAAAATGAGCGAATTGGCATGGAACGAGGTGGTGCTTGCCAACCTGAATTCCTGCTACAATATGTCTCGCTTGGTGATAGATGGTATGCGTGATCGCAAATATGGCCGCATCATCAATATCAGCTCGATCAACGGACAATTAGGACAATTTGGCCAAACCAATTATTCGGCCGCAAAAGCAGGCATTTTGGGTTTCACCAAAGCGCTTGCGCGTGAAACGGCTTCTCGTGGGATTACGGTAAACGCGATTGCACCGGGTTATATCGACACCGACATGGTGCGTGCAGTATCCCCTGAAGTATTGGCAAAAATTGTGAGCGGCATTCCCGTGGGGCGTCTTGGCAACCCTGAGGAAATCGCCCGTGCGGTTGTGTTCTTGGCGGATGAAAAATCAGGGTTCATCACCGGTGAAACGCTATCTGTTAATGGCGGCCAACACATGGAATAATGCTACATATAAAGCAAAAAAGAAACCCCGGAGAACTAGGTTCTCTGGGGTTTCTTTTTTTAGGCAGTCATGAGGCTACTGATGTAGGATGTATGAATATCCCTTAAAAACTCTTTTGTACTTTTTTGCCACGCAGAGTTTTCAATCATGTTTCCACGTCCTGAATTTCGGTTCACTTCAATATTAGGCTGAACCAAAGAAGCACAGTAACATTCTTTACCACGTTTTATAGTGGGTTTGTATGCTACTTTAATAACCAGATTATTCTGGGCTTGTGCCAGCTGTAACAAATGCAGCAGTTTGTTGTCTCCACTTGCCCAGACTTCAGTAGAAGATGCTATTTCTCCTGCTTTTTTTAGCAGTAAAAAATATTGCTTCTTTGCTCGGTTTATAACCTTATCAGGCTTCTCCACCTCAATGACATACTCAAGTTGTTTTTTTGCTCGAGTAAGCTCGCAGAGCAAGGTTGTGTAGTTGTCGGCGGGTTTTGCCGACTTAGGCAAGCATTTACGAGCCATTTTGATTTGCTGCACCGATATTGCATAGGCAGCATTTATAATTTTTACCATGTTATATAAAAAGTTTAATTAACCCCGCAGCTATAGCAAAACTTCATGACAGTTTGATGACAGTTTCGTATTTTCCTGTTCAGTCAGCCTGAAGTAGAGGCAGATCGTGCCATATGCAGATGATTTGTCGGCAAGTCTTAAAATGAGAATCACCTCCCACTTATCCACAGCATGCGAAGAAGCCGTTGCAATCCATAGGCTTTTCTGGTTAGGCTTACTGCTTGCCTGTTGTGCCACCCCTTTGAGATGAAAGGGAATGAATTGCATGGAAAAAATGTTGCATTTTGTGGATACGGACCAGTCCCGCCCAGCGATCGAGACAGCGCAACAACGCATTCAGCATTTTAACGAGATTTACGCGCCGTTTGACGTGGCCAAAGCCGCCGAGCAAGCCTCTCGCTGCTCGCAATGCGGCATCCCGATGTGCCAAACCCACTGCCCTTTGCAAAACAACATCCCCGATTGGTTGATGTTGACCGCCAGTGGCCGTTTGGAAGAGGCTTATGGCCTTTCGTCCGCCACCAATAGTTTCCCAGAAATCTGCGGGCGCATTTGCCCACAAGACCGCCTGTGTGAAGGCAATTGCGTGATTGAAAAAGACTTCAACGCCGTTACCATCGGTGCAGTGGAACAATATATTACCGAAACAGCCTTTGAAAATGGCTGGGTCAAAGCCCCCACTCCGCTCCGCGAAAATGGCCTTTCCGTGGGTATTATTGGCGCTGGCCCTGCTGGGCTTTCTGCGGCGCAGCGCTTACGCGCGCAGGGCTATTATGTGCATGTGTATGACCGCTATGACCGCGTGGGTGGTTTGCTGGTGTATGGCATCCCTAATTTCAAACTCGACAAATCGATTGTCGCGCGGCGCGAGGCTTTGCTGCGTGAAGCAGGCATTGAATTTACGCTCAATTGCGCGGTTGGTAGCGATATT
>JAIXRX010000047.1 GCA_027485005.1 Alphaproteobacteria bacterium | reverse complement strand
GCCGCTTGAAGCTCGGTTTGAAGTGTGTCTAAGGTCGCGTTTTTGGCTTGTTTACTCATGATTCATCTTATATAGCTGCATCAACTGCAAACCAAGCCTTTTTCAAGAGTATTTGACTATGACAACCCATGCTTACCGTTCTCATCACTGTGGCGCTTTGCGCGCTGACCATGTTGGCCAAACCGTTAAACTTTCGGGCTGGGTGCACCGCAAGCGTGACCACGGGCAATTGGTGTTTGTGGATTTGCGTGACCATTACGGTATGACCCAATTGGTGATTTCTGCCGAAAGTGATGCAGGCAAAGTGCTGGCAGAAACTTTGGCAAAAACCCCGAATGAAAGCGTGATTACGGTTGAAGGCCAAGTGGTGGCGCGTTCACCAGAAACGGTGAATAAAGATTTGCCAACGGGCGCGATTGAAATTGCAGTGAACAGCGTGCATGTGGAATCCCGTGCGGAGGCTTTACCGCTGCAAGTGAATGCGGATGTGGAATATCCCGAAGATGTGCGCTTGCGCTACCGCTTCCTTGATTTGCGCCGTGAGCAATTGCACAAAAATATTATCTTGCGTTCGCAGGTGATTTCTTCCCTGCGCCGCCGCATGACCGACCAAGGGTTTAACGAATTCCAAACCCCGATTCTTACCAGCTCTTCGCCGGAAGGCGCGCGTGATTATCTGGTGCCTTCACGTATGCATCCTGGGCAGTTTTATGCGCTGCCACAAGCACCACAGCAATTCAAACAGCTTTTGATGGTCGCGGGCTTTGACCGTTATTTCCAAATCGCGCCATGCTTCCGTGACGAAGACGCGCGCGCTGACCGTTCCCCAGGTGAATTCTATCAGCTCGATATTGAGATGAGCTTTGTGACGCAAGAAGATGTGTTTGCGGCGATTGAACCTGTGTTGCACGGCGTGTTTGAAGAATTCGGCAAAAAAGCAGTGACGAATTATCCATTCCCGCGCATCACCTATCAAGAAGCGATGGATGATTATGGCTCCGACAAACCCGATTTGCGCAACCCGATTAAAC
Source organism: Alphaproteobacteria bacterium (assembly GCA_027485005.1). Classification (GTDB taxonomy): domain Bacteria; phylum Pseudomonadota; class Alphaproteobacteria; order Rickettsiales; family JAIXRX01; genus JAIXRX01. Next base: position 2,296 of record JAIXRX010000047.1, on the reverse strand, counting down.
TCGCGGACGCAACGAATGTGTGGCAAGGCTCTGGCTTTGGCATTTTCAATGGTGTGATTGAAAAAGGCGGCCATATCCGCGCGATTCCTGCGCCAAAAACGGCAAGCAAACCGCGTAGCTTCTTTGATGGCATGATTGCTTATGCGCAAGAATTAGGTGCCAAAGGTTTGGCCTATATTATCTTTGAGGAAGACGGCACGCCAAAAGGACCAATCGCTAAATTCCTTGCACCAGAAAAATTGGACGAGCTGAAAGCCACCGCCAAATTGCAAAATGGCGACGCGGTGTTTTTTGCGTCGGGCACCTATGACGAAGCCGCGAAACTCGCAGGCAAAATTCGTTTGAAACTTGGCGAAGAACTCGACCTGCTGGAAAAAGATATTTTCAAATTCTGCTGGGTGGTGGACTTCCCATATTTTGAGTGGAATGAAGACGAGAAGAAAATCGATTTCTCGCACAATCCATTCTCCATGCCACAAGGGGGCTTGAGCGCGATTGAAGCGGCAGAAAAAGCCGGCAAAGACGCGTTGCTTTCGATTAAAGCTAATCAATATGACATTGTATGCAATGGCGTGGAATTATCTTCTGGCGCGATTCGTAATCACAGCCCAGAGCTGATGTATAAAGCCTTTGAAATTGTGGGCTACGGCAAAGAAGTCGTCGATGCGCGCTTTAGCGGCATGATTAATGCGTTCAAATTTGGCGCTCCACCGCATGGTGGCTTGGCACCGGGGGTTGACCGCATGGTGATGTTGCTGGCAGACGAGCCAAATATCCGCGAGGTGATTGCCTTCCCGATGAATCAAAAAGCACAAGATTTACTGATGCAAGCGCCTGCCTTCGTGAGCGAAAAACAATTGCGTGAACTCAACATTACGCTTTCGCCTTCGGCGCGCAAAATCGCGCAGGAAGCAACCAACGAGAAAACTGAAAAAGTGGCATAACTAATGCGTGATGTGTCTCGTCGTCAATTTTTAAAAATGTCGATGGGAGCCGCTTTTGCCCTTGGTTTACCGGTGCGCTATGCTCATGCTTCGCTAGACGTAGAGGCGCGTACATTAGATTTTTTGAATGTTCATACAGGTGAAAAGCAGCGCATTACCTATTGGGAATATGGTATTTATCAACCTGACGCGATGGCCTATATGAAGCGACTTCTACGCGACCACCGCACCAATGATGAGCACGAAATTCATACCGCGCTGATGGATATTTTGTGGTTGCTGAAAGAACAAGCGGCAAGTGTGGAGCCGTTTCATATTATCTCGGGATATCGTAGCCCACAAACCAACCAGATGTTGTTTGAAACCACCAATGGTGTGCGCGTCGATAGTTTTCATTTGCAAGGCCGCGCGATTGATGTGCGCCTTCCTGATATCAAGTTGCCCGATCTGAAAGAAGTGGCTATTGGTCTTAAATTCGGTGGTGTGGGATACTATCCCAAATCAAACTTCATCCATTTGGATACTGGCCCCACTGAGTTTTGGGAATAATAAACACCCAAGCCTTCATCAAATTGTCATGAAATTCTGATAGAATGATGGCTTAAAATTGATACATATGAAAATAGAAAATCAGCTATTGGAAGCTCTAGGAGTAATCGATAGCAATCTCGAAAAAGGCCTTGCTCTTTTTACGTCAGAGGAGCGAGAGGTCATTAAAAATGATCTGCAAGTAACAGCTTTCTTGCTTGTGGTAACGGCCCTATTAGCCGTCGTGGGGATATGGTCCACAACAGCAGCAGGAGTGGCAATCCTTGCTGGAGCCTATACGCTTTATTGGATGGGGCATACCATCCAGCTCTTCGTGCAAGCACACTGGCGCATTGCCAAGAGTCTCGTCCCTAAACGTCCTTTCTGGACAAAAGATGAGCGTGGCGATGTATTTTTATTCGTTTGCTCATCTATGCTCTTTGCCATTTTCTGGTATGTTGGCACAGAGTGGTCGTTGCGTTATGGCACGGAAATCACACTCGCTTATGCTACTTTTGCTGGGTGGGTGGCAGTTATATGTGCAGGGTTGCTTCTGCTCTGTATGCTGGTTTTCAGTGTGCGAGGGATTCGCCGCTGGAAAAAAGCAGCCAAGGATAATCTGGCTGAATAAAGTTACAGAAAAGGCTTCGAAAAGTTTCGAAGCCTTTTCTGTTTGTTAGGCAATATGTTTAAGCAATCGCGCCATGGCAATGTTTGAATTTTTTACCAGAACCACATGGGCAGACATCGTTGCGGCCCACTTTGCCCCAAGGGTTTTGGGCAGCCGTTGCCGCTGCTGCATTTTCAGCCTCTTCCAATGAACG
>JAIXRX010000066.1 GCA_027485005.1 Alphaproteobacteria bacterium | reverse complement strand
GGAAGATAACCTTGCCCCAAGCCATGTGACCGCTTATTTTGAGTGGGACACAAAGGTTGGAACCTATCTGCAATTAGCAGATACAAAAAGCTATGAGAGTTTTATGAATTCTCTCACGCTAACAGCGGGGGGAGTACAAATAAAATTCCAAAAAATAGAATAATGATTCCATTGGGGGAGGCGTAAAGCCTTCCCCCTAAATCACAAGAATATGCATCCAATCATGTTGTTGCTATGTGCAGCGGGAGTTGCACTAGCGTTTTATTGGTTTTGCATGCCCTCATGGGTAAGCGAAGCTAACGCTGCGGTAAAGCATAGTCGTAGCATTGCTGGCAGAGCGGAGACCTTCATCAAAAAATTAGGTGAAGGCCAATATTCTCTGGTCATCACAGAAGGAGGAAGCACAAAGAAATACCATTGTGTTTCTAGCTTAAATGGTGGCTGCCTCAATATATTTTACAGACAATATGCTGAGGCATTTTTTACCAGCGAAGATGGTAAAAACTCTGGCGCCATTGAAGCATTTATTACTTTTGATGGCACTCCATACATCCGTGAAAAGGGTGGGAAACAAGCTATAACGGAAGATTTTCTTTCGTCTCTCATGATAAAGCGGGATGAACGAGAGATAATTTTTTCCCTCAGAATCAGTTCATGAGAGAAAAACAAAAGAGCCAGCCATCTTTTTGGTTGGCTTTTTTGTTGTTCCAAAGTTATCCACAGGGAGGTGCTTTGGTGGCTAAAAAATCTCAATTTTTGTTTACATATTCTGCCAGCGCTTTATAACTTTTATATTAAAGATTTTTATCGTTTTACCTTCTTTTTCGAGTGGTTTTTATGGCGCAAGCAGCAGTTCAGTCAGCTCCCTCTACCGTTTCTTCGGCAATCAAAGTTTCGCTTGATCGCGCAGCATTGCTCAAAGCGCTTTCACATGTGCAGTCTGTGGTTGAGCGCCGTGGCACGATTCCTATCCTCGCTAACGTGAAGCTGGAAGCCGAAGGTGACGCGCTGCAACTCACCGCCACCGATATGGATATTGCCGTGTCTGACCGTGTGAATGCAAAAGTGGCAACAGCTGGTGCCATCACTGTGCCCGCTCATATGCTGTATGATATTGTGCGTAAATTGCCAGAAAGCACGGTGGAGCTTTCCAAAACTGCAGACGCTACCAAAATCAGCATTCGCGCAGGTCAATCTAACTTTGCCGTCGCTACCCTTGCAGTCGAGGATTTTCCACTGCTTGCGGAAGGCGAGTTGCCATTTAATTTCACGCTGAAATCAGAAGATCTCAAAGCACTATTCGATAAAACACGCTTTGCGATTTCCATGGAAGAAACGCGCTATTATTTGAACGGTATTTATCTGCATTCTGCCAAAAGCAACGGTGCAGACGTGCTGCGCGCGGTTGCTACTGATGGTCACCGCTTGGCGCGTATTGAGGTGGCGCAACCAGCGGGTGCCGCTGGTATGCCGGGCGTGATTGTGCCACGCAAAACAGTGACCGAACTTCGCAAATTATTGGACGAAGGCGCGCAACAAGTGCAAATTTCTTTGTCAGACGCGAAAATTAAATTCGTGTGCGGTTCGGCTATTTTGCTTTCTAAATTAATTGATGGTAATTTCCCAGATTACGAACGTGTGATTCCACAAGGTAATGATAAAGTCATGGAAGTAGACACCGCCGCTCTTTCTAGCGCCGTTGATCGTGTATCGGTGATTGCATCAGAGAAATCTCGCGGTATTAAACTCGCGCTTGAAAGCGGCAAACTCACCCTTTCTTCCAGCTCTGCCGAGCACGGCACCGCAAGTGAAGAGCTGGACGTACAATACAGTGCGGACGCATTTGACACGGGTTTTAATGCCCGTTATTTGCTTGAAATGCTGGCGCAAATTGAAGGCGACACCGCACAATTTGTATTGGCGGAATCCACCTCTCCAGCGCTGGTGCGTGATACAGCGGATGTTGGCGCACTTTATGTGATCATGCCAATGCGCGTGTGATGACAGCGCTCGCATCACTGCAACTCATTGAGTCTAAACAAACTATGCAAAGCACTGTGCCACAAAGCGCAGTGCTTTCGTTGTCTCTTACGCGCTTTCGTAATTATCAGCAATTACGATTGACCCTTCCAGCAGCGGGGGCTGTGGCATTGATTGGTACGAATGGTGCTGGTAAAACCAATATCCTTGAAGCTGTTTCCTTATTGACGCCTGGCAAAGGTATTCGTCACGCGCGGGTCGCAGAAATAGACGCGCAGGCCCATGGTATCTCCACGGGAGTGTGGGCAATTGCATCCGTCGTGCAAACTCATATGGGCGAGGTGATGCTCAGCACTGGCCGAGATGCACAAGCGCAAGAAGATAAACGCGTAGTGATGATTGATGGTAAACGTGTGCGCGGTCAGGGTGATTTAGCGCCGTATCTCAGTGCACTTTGGCTGACGCCCCAACTTGATCAGCTTTTATATGAAGGCAATAGCGCCCGCCGCAGATTTTTAGACCGCTTAGTGTATGGTTTTGAATCCACCCATGCCTCACGCGTATTGGCCTATGAGACCAGTATGAGTGAGCGTAATCGATTGCTTAAACAAGGGCGCATGGAAGATGCTTGGTGCAGCGCATTAGAGCACACGATGGCAGAGAAAGCAGTCGCGATTGCTGCTGCACGTATTGAATCTTTAGCGCGGATTCAGCAAGCCATGCCAGAGGCTGCACAAGAATTTCCTCATGCACACATGGTGCTGCATGGCGTAGCAGAAGACGCATTGCAAGACGGTGTATCCGCCTTGGATGTGGAGCAGTTATTGCGCGATATGTGGCGCGTGCAGCGTCGTGAAGATGGATTATCTGGACGCACGCAAAGTGGCCCTCATCGCGCGCAATGGGAAGTCTGGCACCCTGCTAAACAGATGGAATCTGCGCAGTGTTCTACGGGAGAACAAAAAGCTTTATTACTTGCAGTTATTCTCGCGCAAGCCTTTGCTTGCCGTATGCTTACTGGTCGTGCGCCGATTTTGTTGCTTGACGAGGTGGTGGCGCATTTGGACGGCAAACGGCGTGCAGCATTATTTGATGCGTTGATGAAAATCGGATGCCAAGTATGGCTAACTGGAACTGACGCGGCTCAATTTTCTTATTTGAATGGCCAAGCTGCATTCTTCCATGTTGAGAATGGAAGCGTTAGGCCTTTTTAGGTTGAAGACGGAATAATATATTCAACCGAAATCACTTGCAGCGTTTCTACGCCAGCAGGTGATCGCAGGGTCACGCTGTCGCCCTCGCGCGCTTTCATCAGCGCTTTAGCTACAGGAGAAATCCAGCTGATTTTGCCCACATTAATATCCGCTTCGTCCACGCCCACAATTTGGACGGTATGTTCGCTGCCATCTTCGCGCGCAAAACACACGGTTGCACCAAAGAACACCTGCTCTAGCCCTTGCTGGCGCGCGGGGTCCACCACCTCGGCGCTTTCTAAGCGCTTGGTGAGATAGCGAATGCGCTTGTCGATTTCTCGCAAACGTTTTTTGCCATAAATATAATCGCCATTTTCCGAGCGGTCGCCATTGCTGGCAGCCCATGCTACAACTTCTACCACTTTGGGGCGCTCGTCATTTTGCAGCACGCGCTTTTCTTCTTTCAGCGTGTTAAAGCCCGTAGGCGTCATGTAGTTTTTTAGCGTGGCTGGCAGCGTGTCCGCTTCTTCCAGCTCATCATCATCCGCGTTGGTTTCTTTGGTAAAGGCTTTGCTCATATTTTAATATTAGCGTGCTAAGCAGTAATCGCAACCCTAACAAACTAAGGCGTTGGTGTTGCCTCAAGAACATTGTCGTCTGGTGCGGATTTTAAACGTTTTGATTTTGCCCGTAAATGTTTAGCAGCTGTTGAAACACCAAGCAGAATATCATCAAACACAGCGCGGGGGCCAATATATACAAACAATGCATAAAGAAATAAAAGCGCATTAATCATAGCAAACGTAAATTGGGCCCAATGGTCTGCCAATGCGTAATGCGCCGACATCATTAGAAAATTCGCAGCCAAACCTAACTCAAGGATGCAATAAAAAGCAGGAGCAGCCGTGCGGTCTGATACCTTTGGTGTACGGCCAAAAGGAATTTTCTTCCCCGTCAACATTTGTTGGAATTGTTTAATAACGCCACCAAGAATCACAGGAAAAAGCATAAGATTGAGAGCCATCATACGCCAGACATCGCTATATAAATAGCCCGTTAATTTCAAATCTCTTGCATAAAGAAAGAGTATGGGAAGTGACGAATAAACTAAGCCGGGCGTCATTAACCGGTCTTCAAATGGATAGAAAAATAACATCAACATGACACCGCAAGATAGAGAGGTAAGTGCCAGATAGTTGATGCGCATAAACATCTCTTTTGCTAAACGCAGATCCCATTTAGAGCGTTTAAGATAGCCCAGTAATTTTGGTAAAATAATTAAACCACCATTCGCCCAACGACGCCGCTGAATAATCAGCGAACCAAAGTCAGGAGGGGTTGAACTAAAGGTCATACGAGTGGGATAATTATAGAGTTTCCAGCCTTTAGCCACGAGATCAATCGTCGATTCGGTATCTTCAATCACAGTGCGATCTTGAATGTAAATTGTAACTTCTTTGCTATTTTGAACATGATGTTCTTTAATCTCTTCCAGGGCCACATGGCGTAGCATCGCATTGGCTCCCACCCAGAAACTAGCGTCCCAGTGGGTGTAGCCTTGATGGGTATGAAACTGAACGTCAATGCCTGCGCCTGCAATGCGCTCAATCGGATTAGTGCAGCCAGGATAGGCAGAACAGGGCGACTGTGCTACAGCAATGCGTGCATTATGCGGTTGCTCCATTAAATGAATCAAACGTAGCGCATAGTCGTTGGTCATCACGCTGTCGGCATCGATAGTATTGATGTAGTCGGCTGCAGGGATATCAAAGCCAGCTTCGTGTTCAGCGGCAGGAAGTAAATAAAGCCCTTTTTCTGTTGCCACCTCTTTCCAGCGTTTCCCAACAAGCATAATGTAGCTGTTAAGATTCATTGCCTTATTTGATTCATCTGAAAGATTGGCGTATTTTTTGCGTTCAAAGCTGGAAAAATTAATGGTAAATAAGCCCACTAAACGCGCATACTGGCGTGCGAGCAATTGATGAGAAAGGCGCGGTCCATGGCGCAGCTCGTCTGCACGCTCAGCATGTGAAGCGGCCTGTGTAAGCAAAATTGACTCCACAAAGAATTTTTCTGCAAAAGGCAGAGATTCCGGCGGGTAGCTATGTGAAAAGTCACGTGCCATAGCCCACAAAAACTCGGCGGATTCGTCGTATAATGACGCAAGAATGGCTTGATGAGCAGCACCATCAATCAATGCGCTATTCGCAAAGTGCTCCTGAGCTGCGAGCATTTTCTGGCGCGGTACGTCAAACCACTGTTGCAAATCATTGGGTATTGCGCGCGCAGATTCCAGTAGCGCTATATCTTCTGGTTGGCGGGATTGAGGGGGATTATCGATCAGTAAGACAACATTTTTTGTAGGGTATTCAGACAAAGCAGCGGATACAAGAGTTTGCCAGATCACTCGTCGTTCTTCTTTATAGGATGGGACGAGTACGGTGAGTGCAGGTGCTTTTGTATCATAAATAGATTCCAACACGTCCTGCGGAGTGGGGCGGTAATTAGCTTGACGCACATAATGACCAATCAAGCAAACATGATACAGCAAATTACTATAAACAATCACCGTCATGGCGCCGGCAAATGCAAGTGTTTCAACAAAGCTGCGGTAATGCTCATGGGTGAAAGTAAAGATCACGCGATGTATGAGGTAACCGCCAATATATAAGAAACAGGCAAGCGTCACCGCAAGGGAGGCGCGAGCAATCCATGCTTGACGATGAAAATCAATAGGAGCGTTCATGTGAGTGTCACGAAATACCAAAAAGGTTGGATGCCGACGTATATAGCGAATTTAACAGCTTTTTATAGTGAAAAATGAAAGGGTGGGGAGGGAGGGGGTATAGCGATTGAAGTTTTGATAAAAATTGCTAGCCTACTGGTCTTGATAAAGATGAGAAAAAGGCAAAGAAAATGCGTATATTGTTGGTAGAAGATGATGCGCAGGTGAGGAGTTATGTTGCTAAAGGCCTCCAAGAGGCGGGGCATCTGGTGGATATAGCGGGTGCAGGCAAGGAAGGCTTGTTCTTGGCCACGACTGAAACCTATGATTTATTGATTCTTGACAGGATGTTACCGGAGTTGGATGGGGTCACGCTGCTTAAAACCATTCGGGGGGCTGGCAACTTAGTGCCAGTTTTGATTTTGAGTGCGCTGGGTGGGGTGGATGAACGGGTGAAAGGATTACGTTCAGGGGGGGATGACTATTTAGTTAAACCCTTTGCTTTTTCTGAATTACTCGCGCGCGCTGAGGTATTATCACGGCGTTCAAAGCAGGGGCAGGCATCCCAGCATATGAAGATTTCCGTCGCTGATTTAGAAATAGATCTGCTCTCGCGTAAAGTGGTGCGAGCTGGAAAAACTATCGAGTTACAGGCGCGGGAGTTCAAATTATTGGAATATTTATTGCAACATAAAGGCCAAGTTGTCACGCGGACCATGCTACTGGAATCGGTCTGGGAATATCATTTTGATCCACAAACCAATATGATTGATGTGCATATTAGTCGATTGCGCAAAAAGATTGATGATAAAGACGGAAAAATTATTAAAACCATGCGTGGGGCGGGCTATATCATTGACGACCTATTTTAGCGGATATCATCGCAGTTCAAGTTTCAAAATGGCGGTGTTCTTTACCGTTTTATTGGGCATGGCAGCGCTTGCTTTAGGCTATGTATTATATCATTTTAGCCAACAGAATTTTGTGCGAGAAACACAAGCCGCTATCGATAGTGAAATGCGGCATGTGCTCTCGCTTGTTGAAGCCCAGCCGATGGCAATGCGAATACAAATTATACAGCAAAAATCGCAAGAAAAAACTAACACAGTTTATTTATACCGTGGAGAAAAAGATGTTTTTTTGGCTGGTAATATAAAGAATATGCCTGCTCAGGTTGAGCGCATAAAAGAAGGTGTGATTCGTTTTGATATTCCCGCTACGACGTCCCAAACAATCGCTGCTAAAATCCATACCTTTTCGGATGGTACCCGATTACTGATTGGCCGTGATATTCATGCTCTATTACAAAGCTACGAGCAGTTTAAGTGGTTAAGTGGATTGATACTAGGGTTTTTACTCATCGTTATTCTGGTGAGCTTTTATATCAGTGCATTTGTGGTAACGCGGATCAACCGTATTGCTTTGCTAGCTCAAGAAATGATGGTGTCGGGAGACCTTTCAACCCGCATTCATGTAGATAGTCACTGGGACGATCTAAGCCGCTTGGCTATGGTCCTTAACAGTCTGCTCGATAAAATAGAACAGCTCATGTTGGGCATGAAAGGGGTGGGCGATAATATCGCTCATGACTTACGAACGCCACTTACGCGACTCCGTAACCACATGGAAGCCCTAAAATCTGATCAAACCAACATAAGTGAAGATTGTATCGATGCATTAATTGAGGAGGCAGATAAACTGCTCGTGACGTTCAACGCTCTATTGCGCATTTCTAGTTTAGAAAATGGGCAGCGAACACAACCGTTTGAAAGCATCGATATGCGCATGGTTTTGCAGGATGTGGTCGAGCTCTACGAGCCATTAGCTGAGGAAAAAAACATTACTTTCATCACAGAGTATAGGGACGCCCCTCATTGTATGGCAGATAAAAATATCATGTTTCAATCTTTGGCAAATTTATTAGACAATGCGATTAAATTTTCCCCTGTGGACGCGGAAGTTAGTATTGCTCTTTATAGCGACATGGACAAAGCCCATATTGTTATTTCTGATAAAGGGGTGGGCGTGACGACAGAGGACTTTGAACGGGTGTTTGAGCGTTTCTATCGCACCGAAAGTAGTCGTCATACGGCTGGAAATGGTCTTGGCCTAAGCCTTGTTAAGGCGGCAATAGACGCACATCAGGGAAAAATATGGTTAACCGATAATACCCCCGGGCTTGCAGTGCATATTCTGCTATAGCTTACCATTTTGTAATGCTAAGGCCATCTCACAGTTAAGTCTGCAATACTAATTTGCAGTCTGATTTAAATATAGGGATAACATGAAAATAGCAATTATTGGTGCTGGTATTTCTGGCCTCGGAGCTGGGTACTTACTTCATCCATACCATGACATTACACTGTATGAGGCAGCTTCCGTCTTGGGCGGCCACAGCCGTACAAAAACCCTGTCACTCGACGGCATGCATGTGCCTGTGGACACAGGTTTTATTGTGTTTAATAAACGCAACTACCCCCATTTAACCGCGCTTTTTGAAAAAATTGGAGTACCGATTGCGCCAAGCAATATGTCGTTTGGGGTAAGTATTGATTCGGGCAGAATCGAATATGGCACCCGTCGATTAACAGATATGTTTGCTCAATCCAGCAATCTTTTACGCCCAGCTTTTTGGCGTATGCTCAAAGATATTTTGCGTTTTAATGAGCAAGCTCATCGCTATTTGCAGCAAGATTATCAAGGATCGCTAAAAGATTGCCTCGACGAGATGGGGATGGGAGAATGGTTCCGCCGCTATTATTTGTTGGCGATGGGTGCGGCGATCTGGAGCACCCCGCTCGCACAGATGGAGCATTTTCCTGCGCGTACCTTCTTGAGGTTTTTTGAGAACCACGGTTTGCTTACTGTCAGCGACCAACCTCAATGGTATACAGTGGTTGGTGGTAGCCAGCAATATGTGAAGCGGTTGAGTGCAGGGTTTCTGGAAAATATCAAAATTGGTTGTGCTGTGCAGGCTGTGCACCGCGAAGCAGAAGGGGTGAAAGTATTGGACGCAAATGGGCAAATCACCCACTATGATGCAGTTATTTTTGCGTGCCACTCTGATCAAGTGTTGCAAATACTAAAAACCCCCACAGAGCAAGAATCGCAAGCATTTCGTGCTATTCGCTATCAGCCGAATGTTGCCGTGCTACATACGGATAAACAATTTATGCCTAAGCGTTCGCGTGCATGGTCAAGCTGGGTGTATATGACGCAAGCAAGTTCATCGTCCGATGCCAATATCAGCCTCACTTATTGGATGAATAATCTTCAGCCATTGCCAACCAGAACTCCTGTTTTTGTAACGCTAAACCCAAGTGAAATGCCAAAAGCAGATCTCGTTTATGATGTCCATGAATTTGCTCATCCTGTGTTTGACGAGGCGGCTATTCAAGCGCAAAACCAGCTTCACGATCTTCAAGGTCAGGATAAATTATGGTTTGCTGGCGCCTATACGCGTTATGGGTTTCACGAGGACGGTCTGTTAAGCGCAGTGAATATTGCCCAAAAAATGGGAGTGCCGATTCCGTGGCTGTAGCAGCACAGATTTACACCGCGAAGGTCATGCATAAGCGCCTTTTCCCAAGGGTAAATCAATTTATTTACCGTGTGGCGTATCTTGCATTACCTCTTAAGCAACTTTCTTCCATCAGCGCGCTTCCTATAAATCATTCCGGGCTTATCAGCTTTTATGAAAAAGATCATGGGGCAAAAAGTGTACAAAGTTTGCAAGAATGGATCGATGGCATTTTATTGGAATATGGGTTGTTACAGTTTGTAAATGAGGTGGTACTAGTTTCGATGCCACGCATTTTGGGATATGTTTTTAATCCTGTCAGTTTTTGGATGTGTCTAGATCATGAGGGGCATTTACGCGCTGTTTTAGCAGAGGTTAATAACACGTTTGGCGAATCGCACAGTTATTTATGCGCTCATGAAGATAAACGCCCTATGACTGCTGACGATTGGCTGCAAGGTGAGAAGGTCTTTCATGTTTCCCCATTCTTGCCGCGCGATGGCGAATATCGTTTCCGTTTTGCTTATCGACCGTCCGAGCAGTTGGGTATCTGGATCGATTATGTGAATGCAGAGGGAAAAACTCAGCTTTTAACATCGCTTGTCGGGTCTTTCAGGCCGTTAACAAAGCGTAGCCTGTGGCGCACACAAATAACGCATCCCCTTGTGACGATCAAAACCATTTTACTCATTCATTGGCAGGCTATAAAGCTGATAAGTAAGGGTATTCGCTATATTCCGAAGCCTATCCAATTATTATTGCGTCTTACGACCACGCGTAAACTTACTAAAAGTTAATGTGACCGTCATCGTCGCGATAGAAGGAATCACTAGAATAACATCACATAACCAAGGGAATATTCATGCTTTCTAAAGCCAGTATACAGCCATTTCTTAAAACACTTGAATCATTAGAATTCGGTCATCTTTCTCTAACGCTACCAAATGCGCAAACCTATCATTTTGAAGGAAAGAACAAAGGTGCGCATGCCAGCATGCTTATTCGTGACACGCGCACAATTAGTGTATTGATGGCGAAGGGAGATATAGGGCTTGCAGAAGCGTATCGTGACGGCTGGTGGGATACGCCGGATTTAGCCGCAGTCCTTACACTAGGGCTTGAGAATGATAAAGCGTTGCAACCTTACTTGTATGGGCGCGGTTGGGTGCAGTTAGCTGCACGAGTGCATTATTATTTTATGCGCAACACACTCCGCGGTAGTCGTCGAAATATTCATGCGCATTATGACTTGGGAAATGATTTTTATAAAGAATGGCTGGATGAAACGATGAGTTATTCTGCGGCGATTTTTAAACATAAAGAAGAGCCTCTGAAAGATGCCCAGCTAAATAAATATGATCGTATCGTTGAGCGCTTGCGACATTCATCCGGTGCATTATTAGAAATAGGCTGTGGTTGGGGAGGCTTTGCCGAACGAGCGCTAAGCAAGGGTGATTATGGCATTAAAGGCATTACCCTTTCCACTGAACAACATGCATTCGCCACTCGTCGTTTAGAGGGGCGCGCAAATATTGTGCTTGAAGATTATCGCCTGCAAAAAGGGCAATATGACAGTATTGTTTCCATTGAAATGTTTGAGGCGGTAGGCGAGAAATTCTGGCCAGTTTATTTCCAGAAAATAAAATCTTTGTTGGCAAATAAAGGAAATGCCGTTGTGCAGACGATTACGATTGGTGACAGTTTCTTTGAACACTACCGTAAATCTGGAGATATGATTCGTAGCTTTATTTTTCCTGGCGGCATGTTGCCTTCCCCGGCGCGTTTTGCGGCCGAAGCAAAAAATGCTGGGCTGGTTGTCAAAGATAGCTTTGCCTTTGGCGCAGACTATGCCCACACACTCACTCATTGGCTCCATGCTTTTGACGCAAAGCATGAGCGCATTCATTCCTTAGGATATGACGAGCCATTTATCCGCATGTGGCGCTTTTATCTGTGTGCATGCATTGCAAGTTTTAGTGTCGGTCGTACGGATGTGATGCAGTGGGAGTTGGCGCATGCTTAAAATTATATTTTTTGTTCTAGGGATTTGTGTTGCTAGCATTGTTAGTGCTAGCAGCAATATTTTGCCCACATTATTGCCAGATGCCCAATTAGTTGGAAAAGGCAAGCTTACTTACATGGTTTGGGATGTCTATAATGCCACATTATATGCCCCTAAAGGTCAATGGAATAAAGACAAGCCATTTGCCCTTAAGCTAGATTATTTGCGTGAAATCTCAGGAAAAGATATTGCAGGCGCTGCTGTTTCTGAAATGCGCCAACAGGGTTTCACAGACGAGGTAAAGCTCGCTGAATGGTATGCACAGATGGAAGAAATTTTCCCTGATGTTGGGCCTGGTACAGCGTTGATGGGAATATACAAACCCAATCAGGCGACTGCTTTTTACAATCAGAATGGTGAACTGGTTGGTCAAGTGAAAGACCCTGAATTTGGCAAGTATTTCTTTGCTATCTGGTTGGGAGAAAATACATCACGTCCAATGCTCAGAGCAAATCTTTTAAATACAGGCGGGAAATAATGCCATCCGCACCCCTCACTATTTTATCTCTTTTCAAATACGGATTCATGGCCCTGCCACTTAGTTTTGTGGGGTTGCCATTATATGTTCACGTGCCCGAATATTATAGTGTTCATTACGGTATTTCTTTGGGGGTGATTGGTTTTGTACTACTGATTGTGCGAGGACTGGATGCCATTCAAGACCCTTGGCTTGGCCATATCGCGCAACGTTTTGCGAAGCAACGCATCCCTTTAATGGCGGTATCTTCAATGGGATTGGTCGCAAGTTTCTATGCGCTTTTCCATCCTCCTGTCATGTCATCCACCGGTTTGATTGTGTGGTTTGGTGCGATGCTATTTATTGCAACATTCTGTTTCAGCTTTCTAACGATTGTACTTGCAGCACTGGGCGCGCTTTGGCGTGAAGATTACCATGAGAAAACGCGCATTGCTTCCGTGCGTGAAGGACTAGGACTCATTGGCTTGCTTTTAGCAGCCAGTCTGCCAGTCGTGTTACAAAATAGTATGGATGCAGCAACGGCGTTTACCTATATGGCCACAATACTTTCGCTTCTACTCTTTGTTTCTTATGTCGTTTTTGTGCAATGGTATCATTCAGAAAAAATACAAGGAGCGTCAGAAATTATCAGTGTTCATCAACTCTCTTTGTGGCAACAAATCAAGCGAACACCATCTTCTATTCGTCAGTTTTATCTGGCTTATGGATCCAGCATGATAGGTTCTTCTATCCCTGCGGTACTCGTGTT
>JAIXRX010000049.1 GCA_027485005.1 Alphaproteobacteria bacterium | reverse complement strand
ACTTGTGGCAGCGCCAATTTTTCAAGATTCGCAGCATATGGCAACGGCACGTCTGCCCCATGCACACGCACCATCGGCGCATCCAAATCGTCGAACAAATCTTCCATCGCAATCGCTGCGATTTCTGAACCGATGCCAGCCACTGGCCAGCCTTCTTCCACCGACACAAGGCGATGCGTTTTACGCACCGAATCGATGATGGTTTGCTTGTCGAGTGGGCGCAAGGTGCGCAGGTCAATGACTTCGGCGCTGATGCCTTGTTTCTCGAGTTCTTTTGCGGCTTCCAGCGCATGGCCAACCATGATGGAGAACGCCGTAATCGTCACGTCCGTCCCTTTGCGCAACACGGCAGCTTTGCCGATTGGCAGCACATAATCTGCATCGTCTGGCACTTCAAACGATTGGCCATACATGAGTTCGTTTTCCAAAAATACCACTGGGTTCGGGTCACGAATCGCAGCTTTGAGCAAGCCTTTTGCAGATGCTGCGTCCCACGGTGCAATCACCTTCAAACCCGGGATATGCGCATACCAGCTCGCATAGCACTGCGAGTGCTGCGCACCCACGCGCGATGCTGCGCCATTCGGCCCACGAAACACCATCGGGCATTTGATTTGTCCGCCCGACATATAGAGCGTTTTAGCGGCGGAGTTAATGATATGGTCGATCGCTTGCATCGCGAAATTCCAGGTCATGAATTCAACGACTGGCTTCAGGCCCATCATCGCCGCACCCACCGCCAGCCCTGCAAAGCCATGTTCGGTAATTGGCGTATCAATCACGCGCTTATCACCAAATTCCGCAAGCAAACCTTCCGTCACTTTATACGCGCCTTGATATTCGGCCACTTCTTCGCCCATCACCAACACATCTTGGTCGCGGCGCATTTCTTCTGCCATCGCATCACGCAAGGCTACTCGTACGGTTTGTTGTGCCATAAGTCTCTCTCGTCTTTATTATTTCGTTTACTGCGTGATGTCCGTCCAAAGCTCAGAAACATCTGGCTCTGGGCTGGTTTTAGCGAATTCCACGGCGTCGAGCACAATCTCATTCACTTCGGCTTCAATCGCGTCTAGCTCGGCTTGCGTCGCAATGGTCTCGTCCATAATCACGCGATTCAAACGCGCAATCGGATCTTGTTGCTCGCGGTAGCATTCCACCTCTTCTTTAGTGCGGTATTTCGCCGGATCAGACATCGAGTGGCCACGATAGCGGTAAGTTTTCATTTCCAGCAGAATTGGGCCATTGCCTGCACGCACATGCGCCACAGCTTTTTCGCCTGCTTCACGCACTTTCAGCACGTCCATACCGTCCACCTGCACACCTGGAATACCAAACGAATCACCACGGCGATAAAGCTCGGTCACGGATGAGCTGCGTTTCACTGACGTGCCCATCGCGTATTCGTTATTTTCTACGATGAAAATCACTGGCAATTTCCAGAGCGCCGCCATGTTGAAAGACTCATAGACTTGGCCTTGGTTTACCGCGCCGTCACCAAAATAGGTGAGGCAGAGGTTGTTCGTGTCGCGATATTTGAAAGAAAATCCAATACCGGTGCCGAGCGCTACAGATGCACCCACAATACCGTGGCCGCCATAGAAATTTTTCTCGGTCGAGAACATATGCATTGAGCCGCCTTTACCGCGCGAATAACCGCCGCTGCGGCCGGTGAGCTCGGCCATTACGCCGCGCGCTTCCATGCCGCGAGAGAGCATGTGGCCGTGGTCGCGGTAAGTGGTAATCACCGCGTCGTCATTCGTCACGCAGGCTTGCATACCCGTCACCACCGCTTCTTGGCCGATGTAAAGATGGCAGAAACCACCAATTAAACCCATGCCGTAAAGCTGGGCAGCGCGCTCTTCAAAACGGCGGATAAGCATCATTTCTCGGTAATAACCGAGATATTCAGCTTTGCGAGAATTGGGGGTGAGAGATTTTTTACCAGCTGCGCCAGCGGCGAGCTCTGATTGATTTTTAGCAACTTTAGCTGCGGCAGCTTTAGCCATGCGACACCCCGTTAATGTCCTGATTTTACATAGATTCTAGCATCTCAAATGATTCGCCAGAATGCGCCGTTTATAGCCATATTCGTACGCCCTGACAAGCGCATTCTTTGTCCTCGCAGAACAGCCGTGAGCGCGGCTTTAGCGTGTGTGCGGCGCAGCAAAAAGCCCGAGGAAGAATCTCCGCCTCGGGCTTTGCTTTGAAATGCAAGCGATGCCTAGCGGCGCTCGCCCATAAAGCGCATCAGGTAGATGAACAGATTGATGAAGTCCATATACAAGCTGAGCGCGCCCATCAGAGCGGTTTTCATCGCCATTTCTGAATTGCCTGCAACTTGGTAGTACATGCTTTTCAGGCGTTGCGTGTCATAGGCTGTTAGGCCAGCGAAGATACCCACGCCGATCACCGAAATAATCAAATCAAGCGGGCCGCTTTTGAAGAACATATTGGCGAGTGACGCAATGATCAGACCAAACAAGCCCATCATCAAGAAACTGCCCATGCCCGTCAGGTCTTTTTTGGTGGTGTAGCCATAAAGGCTAAGCGCACCAAAAGACGCAGCGGTGATAAAGAACACGCGGGTGATGCTGGCGCCTGTATACATTAAGAACAACGACGAAAGCGACATGCCCACTAGCGCAGCATAGGTCCAGAACACGGCTTGCGCTGTGCTGAACGCCATATCCTGAATTTTAAATCCAAGCCACAGCACCAATCCAATCGGCGCAAAGGTAATAACCCAGCCCAGCGGCGCAAGGCCAGCCAATTGGCCAAGTTCATTGGTTTTATACATCAGGTTAGTGAGCGGTGCGAAGTTCGCGGTCAGATAGGCAAAAATACCCGTCAGTGCGAGTGCGGCACCCATATAGTTGTAAATGCCAAGCATGTAGCTACGCAGACCTAAGTCAGACGAAGCGGCTTGGGTTTGAGACGCGGCAGCTGAAAAAGGGCCACGATTATCAAAAGGCATAATTCCCTCCTAAGGATTACACAATTCACAGGCTAGAACAATTCTAACGTGCGTAAATATAATATAAGACAGATGAACACAGCTTTCAATAGAAACTGGAAATTATTACGTTTATCTCCGTGAAATTCTTCTGAATTTCACATGAGATGCGCTCAAGGCTGGCTCGGCCTACTGGCCTTTTTGTATTTTCCTCCCTTCGGCTCTACTGAACCTCAGATGAGGATAGCTCAAGGCTGGCTCGGCCTACTGGCCTCGCACCCTATCCCAAACTCCAATCACCACCCACCACGCTGTCATAAAACTGTCATTATTATTTTGTGATAGCTTGTGCTAGCCTCTACTGTGAATTTTTGGGTCTGGCTGTTCAAAACAATAACAACAAATGCCAAGATTCCTCTGCTGTACGAGTGGTGCAGTTTTTTAAAATTTATTTTTTCTAATATGAAAAAGAAATTAGGAATACCAATGAACTTGCACATTTTACATGTGCAACCAGTGTCAGGATTGTCAGCAGAACAAATCCTGAATATCGGAGGCCACACAGAAAAGTATGTAAGTGCATTAATAGATAGCACTATCGCTAATGCATTTAATGCTTCTGAACCTATGAAAGAAAATCTTTTCTTTCATATCGCTTTAGTTAAGGGCGGCTTGTTGAATGGCAATAAGTTGCAGGGTGGTGAGAAGCTTAGTCAAATAAAGGTGCCAACCACTAAGGCCGATTTAAACCGCTTTTATATGGAAGGCACCGCATGGTCTGAATTAAAGGTAAATATTTTACCTTTAATTCAAGAAGCTTTGAAAGGAGAGCTTGCAAAAGCTCCTCTAAAGGAAAAAGAACATTTCATTTTACTCCTTGCATTCTCGCAGGAACAATAAAATGAAATGATGCATGATGCTTACTAACCCTTCTCCTTCGGGAGGAGGGTTTTTTATTGCGCAAGATTCAGTAAATTCGCGCGTAGCTCTGGCAAATCATTCCCCTCGCCCAACCAAATATTCACAAAGGCGGGTAGCAATTCTTTGTCCATTATCTCACTATAATATTTTCCATTGAGAAATAATTGCAGTGATTTTTGTGGGGTATAAATCGCCGTCAAACGGTCTTTTTTTTCAACAGCTGGTAGTGTTGCATGCAAAACTTCTGTGAATTTATCAACCGTTTCAACAGGCCACTGGCGCTGCGTTTGAAGCTGCTTGATAGTTTCTTCTACCATTCGTTCTTTGGAAAGCGGCATCACATAATTCAAACTTAATGCAAAAGGTTTTTGCATGCTCCACTCAGGCGTATCCATCCATAAACTTACATCATAAATATCAAAACCCCAATAACGCAGCGTGGCTTTTCCGTGTGGTTGTTCGGCTTGAATATGCGGCGTAATTTCCGCAGGCTTGCTAGTGGCCAGCACGCTCAGCGGCCACAGACAAACACAAAGCACCATGATGTTCAGCACATGTTTTTTCATGCACTAAGTATAACCCTTGAATGCTTAAGAAGCGATTAAGCGTATTGGCGCAGATACCAAGCGCAGAAGCGCGACTCATCCTTGAGATAAGAGCGCCATATGAGCCGCAGTAGCGGCAATAGCGGGCGCAAATGTGAAAAAGCTCTAAGCAGCTTTTTGTTGCTGTTTGTAAGCCAATGCTGCCGCCACATACGATTTAAATAACGGATGCGGTGCAAATGGTTTTGACTTCAATTCTGGATGGAATTGTACGCCCACAAACCACGGGTGGCTCTTCATTTCCGCAATTTCTGGCAAGGCGCCGTCTGGCGAAAGACCAGAGAATTGCAAACCTGCTTTTTCCAATACGGGGATATACGCCGTGTTCACCTCGTAGCGATGACGGTGGCGCTCCGAGATATTTTCTGAGCCATAAATAGCATGTGCCAGTGTGCCTTTTTTAATGGCGCATGGGAACGCCCCAAGGCGCATCGTGCCGCCCAGATTGTCTTGTGAGCCACGTTTTTCTTTGGCATTACCGCTCACCCATTCGGTCATCAACCCAACCAACGGACCATATTCGCCTTGGTCAGCACTATCAAATTCCGAGGAGCCGGCATGTTCCATTCCTGCTAAGTGACGGGCGGTTTCGATAACAGCCAGCTGCATACCCAAACAAATACCAAGGTAAGGAATGCCATTTTCGCGTGCATATTTAATGGCAGCAATTTTGCCTTCCACCCCGCGAGAACCAAAACCGCCGGGCACCAAAATCGCATCCATGCCTTGGAGTTGGCTGGCCACGTTGCGGGTTTCGAAGCCTTTAGCATCCAGCCAATGCACATCGACTTCTACCTGATTCGCGATACCTGCGTGTGAAAGCGCTTCTCCGAGGGATTTATACGCATCTCCAATGCCGGTATATTTACCCACAATCGCCACACTCACCTTGTGTTTGGGAGAAGCGAGACTTTGTACAATACCTTGCCAGTTTTCCAGATTTGGCTGCTTAGTAGCATCATACAAACCAAAATGCTTAAGCACCTGCACGTCCAAACCTTCCGCATGATAGCGCGTGGGAGCAGCGTAAATGGTGTTCAGGTCGGGGGCTTGAATGACATTCTCTTCTTTCAAATTACAGAAAAGAGCTATTTTTGCGCGCTCAACAGCTGGAATGTCCCGCTCAGCACGGCACAGCAAGATATGTGGCGTGACACCAATAGAACGCAATTCTTTGACAGAATGCTGGGTAGGCTTAGTTTTAAGCTCTTGCGCCGCGGCAATGTATGGCACCAGCGTCACGTGAATATAGCATACCTTGTCTTGGCCAAGAGTATAGCCCAGTTGGCGAATCGCCTCGAAGAATGGCAAGCCCTCAATATCCCCAACCGTGCCGCCGATTTCACACAACACAAAATCTTCATCTTTGGTATTAGAGGTAATAAATTCTTTAATCAGATCGGTTACATGTGGAATCACTTGTACAGTACCGCCCAAATAATCACCACGACGCTCTTTGGAAAGCAGCGTCGAGTAGATCTGCCCTGCAGTCACATTATCACCTTTATAAGCATCCACGCCCGTAAAACGCTCATAATGACCTAAATCGAGGTCAGTTTCCGCGCCATCTTCGGTCACGAACACTTCGCCATGCTGATTCGGATTCATCGTACCGGGGTCGATATTCAAATAGGGATCGAGTTTGCGCAGACGCACCTTATAACCACGGGCTTGCAACACCGCGCCAAGCGCTGCCGACGCCAACCCCTTGCCTAAAGACGAAACCACACCGCCGGTAATAAAAATATAGCGTGTCATCTTAAGAACGAGTCCTTTTTTAATTATTCAGATTGTGGAACAGCAGGGGCCACTGGTTTTTCAGCAGCTTTTTCGACCGGTTTTTCATTTATCACAGGGGCTTGCGTGGCCTCGGGTGTAGAAGTCGTGGCGGCAGTAGGCACGGAAGCACTTTCAGCCACTTTTTCTGCAATCGAACCACTTTTATGCTGTTGGCTGACCAAAATACCAAGAATAAGGCTGGTACTGATGAAAGCGGCCGCCAGAATAGCCGTGGTACGGGTGAGTAAATTGGCTTGAGAACGTCCCGACAACATACTGTTAGACGAATTGCCGCTCATGCCAAAGCCATCGGCGCTGCTGCGTTGCACCAAGATAATCACAATCAAGGCGAGCGTTATAAGCGTATGAATCACCAATAAAACGGTATACATCGGCGAGAGCCCCTCTTTTAAGCGTTGTTTATTTGGTATGCGGCATGAAGGATTTGACTAAAACTGTCAATGTCTAAACTTGCACCACCCACCAATGCACCAGCTACCGCAGGGATGGCAAGAATAGTTGATGCGTTCTCTGCTTTGACTGAGCCACCGTAAAGCACAGGAATTATCCCGCCTGTTTGACTTTTTATATGCTGATGCATACTCGCAATATCTATTTCGGTGGGGGTTTTACCCGTACCAATCGCCCAAACCGGCTCGTAAGCCACATAAGACGCAAAATGTGTAGCATTCACTGCCTTTAGTTGTCGCTCAACCACCGCGTGTACCTGCCCTGCTTCACGTTCCGCCAAAGTTTCACCCACACAAAGTACCGTTTTAAGTCCAGCTTTATGACTTGCTTGAAGTTTTTGGGCAATTAATGCGTCGTCCTCGCCGGCATATTCACGGCGTTCCGAATGGCCAATCAAGACATGAGTGACCCCGCTTTCGGCCAACATATAGGGGCTAATTTCTCCCGTATAGGCGCCTTCTCTGGCCTGATGGCAGTTTTGCGCCCCTACCCACACCTTAGTGCCGCGCAAATGACGTCCGACGCTGTCCAGTAGGGTAAAAGGCGGGCAAAGGACCACTTCGCAGCCCGAAGGCGCTGCTCGCAAAACAGGTGAAAGCCCTTCTAGCAGGGCCTCTGTTGTGCTGTGGCTACCATTCATTTTCCAATTTGCTATAATGGTCGTCATGGGTTCCTCGACTGTGGCATAGGTTCTATTGCCACAATTTTTATGCAACTGGCAAGAAAAACCCCTTGGCTATAAGCATTGGGGTAGTTTAAGACACAATGCAAATAGGTTGCATTAACTTTTTGAGGATTGATTATGTCCGCACGCACGACCATTACCACCTGGCTTGTTCGCGCCCTTTTGCTTTTGCTGGTTGCCAGCTTTGCTTTATGGGGTATTGCCGATGTTTTTCAATCAGGGGCTTCAGGTAATTTTGCAGCCAAAGTTGGAAATAAAACCATTAGTGTTACCGACTATCAATATTCTCTGGATGGCGCGCGCAATAACCTGCAGCAAATGATGGGGGAAAATTATAATGCCGCCATGCTAAAAAATTTGAACGTTGAAAAGCAGGTGCTTACGAATCTGGTGAATGATGTCACACTGGATATTGAAGCAGAACGTTATGGTATTAAAATTTCAGACGAAGAGATTTTGAATGATATTCGCAATACCCCCGCTTTTTTAGGTGAAAAAGGAGTATTTGATAAAACGGTATTTGAGCAAACCTTAAAAGGCTCAGGCATGACAGAAGCCATGTATGTGGCACAGATCAAGCAAGATAAGGCGCGCAAATTATTGACTGAAACCTTAATGCAGCTCGACCTTTACCCGACACAACTGGCTAATATTTTACACAAAGCTGCACTTGAAAAACGTCATGTTTCTATCTGGAATTTTGATGTGGCGCGTTCCGCATCTGCTAGCCTAAAACCTAGTGAAGATGAACTAAAGGGTTATTACAGCAGTCATCAAACACAATATACCTCACCAGAAATGCGCGTATTTGAAGTGGTGAAGGTGGATGTAGAAAAATTTGCTAATAGCGTAAATATTTCTGATGAAGCATTACGCAAACTTTATGACGCGAATCGCGAAAGTTATGCTCTACCAGAGAAACGCAACGTGGATCAGCTTTTGTTTAATGACGAAGCAAGCGCCAAGCAAGCAGCTGAGTTTGCAGCCAATGGAGAAAAATTTGCCAGCATTGCAAAAAAAACCAAGCCGCTGAATACAGAAATTTCTTTGGGCTTTATTGCTCGTTCTGAAGCCCTAGAAAGCGCAGCCGATGCTATTTTTGAAGCGCAAGAAAACAGCGTCACAGCCCCTATTCAAAGCCCGCTTGGTTGGCATGTGTTTTATGTGAAAGACATTGATCACTCACGCCAAGCAACTTTTGAAGATGTGCGTGAACAATTAGCCAAAGAACAACAACAAACTCAAGCTGAAGATCAACTGTATAAACATATTGAGGCGCTGGAAAACGCCACACTCAACAATGTTCCACTTGCACAAGTGGCCAAAGACCATGGTGAAACAGTTTCTAGCATCGGTCCAGTTAGTGTTACGGGCATGACTAATGACGGCACTGCTTTAAATGCATCACTGCCGATTGATCAATGGTTGGAGCAAGGTTTTTCTTTACAAAGCAATCAAACCACCTCTGCTATTCGTGGCAATGACAGCAATTATTATCTACTCAGCGTCACAAAAATCTTAGCGCCACGCACCAAAACACTCGATGAAGTTCGTGGACAAGTGGAAGCCGACTGGCGCTTGAGCACATTGAAAGCAAAATTACAAAATGCATTGAATAGCAAAGACACCAAGCCATCCGATCTTCCTCAAATTTTTGCGGGGCTTGGCGGCCAGTCGATCAACAAAACTATTACCCAAAAATCGGCTGATTTACCAAAAGACTTGCTAATGGACGTATTTGGTCAAACCGTTGGTGGTCATACCAGCGCACACAGTTTGCCGAATGGTTCTTTGGCAATTGCAGTGGTAAATAGTGCGGAATCTGCTACCGATGAGGAAGCCGCTGCAGCCAATGCGGAAGACAGCGAAAACGCTTTGCGTATTGCCTATAGTAATGATGTTTATGATTTATTCGTAAAAGATTT
>JAIXRX010000135.1 GCA_027485005.1 Alphaproteobacteria bacterium | reverse complement strand
TGGGCATCACCGCGCTGGTGGGCTTGGTGCTGCTCGGCAGCATTAAGCGCGTGGCCAAAGTCGCGCAATTCATCTCGCCACTGAAAGGCATTTTATACCTCATTTGCGCGCTCATTATTCTGGGCGTGAATGTGGCCGCCCTGCCCAACGCCTTGGCACTCATTTTCACTGAGGCCTTTACGGGTCAAGCCGCCATCGGCGGGTTTATCGGCATGGTGGGAATTGCCTTGCAACGCGCCAGCTTTGCGAATGAGGCAGGCTTGGGCTCTGCCCCCATTGCCCACGCTGCGGCGAAAACCGAAGAGCCGGTGCGCGAAGGGGCGATTGCGCTGCTCGAGCCATTTTTTGCGGCCATGATCGGCTTGCTCACGGGGCTCATCGTCACTGTCACCGGCGCGTACATTGGGGCGGACGCGAGCCAAGGCGTGCTGATTGCCGCCAAAGCCTATGCATCGGTAGGGGAATGGTTTGTGGCGATGCTGGTGGTGAATGTATTGGTGTTCGCCTATTCCACCATGATCGGCTGGAGCTATTACGGCGAAATCGCTTGGTCATACCTGTTCGGCACCCGCTTTGTGCGTTTGTATCAAGCGCTATTCTGCTGCACCATTTTTGCAGGCGGTGTGGTAAAATTCGGCGTGGTGATGGACTTGGCGGATATGTTCACGCTGGGCATGGCACTGCCCAACATTCTGGCGCTTTACTTGCTGCGTAAGAAAATCCGCGGCGCGATGGATGCATATATCGTCAAATATCTGAAGTAGAGCAGTAGGGATATCTACATGGAAAAAAGCGATTATGCTTGGATTTATGTGGATTTTAATAGCTATTTTGCCAGTGTAGAACAACAGTTGCGCCCAGAATTGCGGGGCAAGCCAGTGATTGTTGTACCGGTAGAAAGCGACGCCACCAGTGCGATTGCTGCAAGCTATGAAGCCAAAGCACTAGGAATTAGTACAAATACTCCTGTCTATGAAGCCAAACGCATCTGCCCTGAGATTGCCTGTGTACTTGCCAATCACGAACAGTATGTGGCGTTTCATCAGCGCATTTTAGAGGCGGTGCAACAAGCCATTCCGATTACGATGGTCTGTTCGATTGACGAGGTGGCGTGCCACCTAATGGACAATGAAACCGCGCCTGATATTGCCACTCGCATTGCCATGACCATTAAAGAAAAAGTGCGCGAGCAGGTGGGAGAATATGTGCGCTGCTCGGTGGGGATTGCGCCCAATCGCTACCTTGCCAAAATTGCTACCGACTTAAAAAAACCAGATGGCCTAACGCTGCTGCCCAACCATGAAGTGTTTGAGCGGCTCAAAAATATCCCCTTGCGCAACTTGCCAGGTATTGGACGCAATATGGAACAGCGCTTGCTAAGAGCAGGTATTTTTACCTTTAGTAATTTGTGGGAAAAAGATGCACAGCAGCTGCGAAAGATCTGGGGAAGCGTGTGGGGTGAGCGCTTGTGGTTTTTATTGCGCGGCCACGAACTACCTGAAGAACCCACCACCCGTAGCACCATTGGCCACAGCCATGTGCTTGCCCCCGATCTGCGGCCACCTGCACAAGCACGTCATGTAGCGCGACGCCTGATTCTTAAAGCATGCAGCCGCTTGCGCCGAATGGGTTATTATGCCAACCATTTTTCAATGCGCCTTCGAACGGAAGACGGCCTTCGTATTGAACATAATGCCAGCCTTTATCGCGCCCAAGATAGCCTAAGCTTTCTGCATCTGTTGGAACAGGCTTGGGATACTTTTGTTCAACAATATCCCTATGCGCGGATAAAGAAAATTTCCGTGATTCTGCATGGGCTGGTAGCAGCAAGCGATCTTCAGCCTGAACTTTTTCTGCCGCTCTCTGAAGGCGAACTCAAACAACGCGAGCGCTCAGAAAAAATGTCACGTGCACTAGATAAAATTAATCAGAAATTTGGGCGTGATAGCGTTTTGCTTGGGATGCTGCCTAGCCAAGGCCGCAGCTTCTCTGGCACTAAGGTGGCCTTCACCCGCATTCCAGAGGCCGAAGAATTTTTTGAATAGCTTGGAAAAATAGAAAATCATTTTGATATGAGGCCAGTAGTCCGAATCACCCTTGAGCCAGTCCCATGTGAGCGCAGGAGCGCACAGCGGGGATAAGCGAAAAAGCTGGAGCGGGTGAAGGGAATCGAACCCTCGTATGCAGCTTGGGAAGCTGCCGTTCTACCATTGAACTACACCCGCAAATTGGCCTTATCCACACGACTGTGTTTTTTATACCGCAATCTTAACAAAACTCAAGAAACATTAAGGCTTTGCATTTTACTTTTGTATCCCGTTGAGATAACACAAATCTTATCCAAAGATTAGTTCTCATACTTGAAAGGGTGCGAATGAAGCTTTTAAACATTATCTCTTCAGTAGCACTTGGGCTTTTCTTGAACCAAGGAGCTTTCGCGTCAGAAATACGCTATACTCCCATTAATCCAACCTTCGGTGGCAACCCTTTTAACAGTTCCCATTTGCTGGCGCGCGCTGAAGCACAAAAGAAATACAAAGAAGAAACTGCCCCTCAAAACTCTCAAGAAGCCTTTGAGCGCACTATTACTAGTAGTATTTTAAGCCGTTCTGCCCTTGAAATCGCTGATCGTATTTTTACCACTCCATCTGGCCAAGGTGGAACTCAAATTATTGGCAATACACGATTTGACTATCTGAATTTAGGAACCGGCTTCATTCGCCTGACGATTACTGACCTTTCCACTGGCGCTACTACGGTAGTGGAAGTGCCGGAATCGAGCGCCTAGTATGAAATTTAAACAATCCATACTTTCGATTAGCTTGGTGATAGCTGGTTGCCTTATGCTTTCCTCATGCAACGTCATTCGCGCGCTTGACAATAAAATGGTTGAGCCTGCAAAATTAGCTGAGAAAACGCCAAGTCAAAAATTATTAGAATCATTGCCAGCATCTAAAGATCCTGTTGCTTTGTCAGTCTATGAATTTCAAGATTACACAGGCGCGAACAAACCAAATGACAATCTCGCTGAATTTTCCCGCGCGGTTACCCAAGGGGGCGCCCCTATTCTTTACAAAGCATTGCAAGACGCTGGTAAAGGTAAATGGTTTACTATTATTGAGCGTGCAGGGCTGAAAAATCTTTTGCAAGAACGCCAACTTATCCGTGCTACCCGCGAACAATATACCATGCCCGACGGCAGCTCTTTGCCGGACGTTGCGCCTATGCTCTATGCGGGTGTTTTGCTGGAAGGCGGCATTGTCGCCTATGAAAGTAACGTACTAACTGGCGGAGCCGGCGCTGGCTATCTTGGTCTTTCCGCCAATAGCCAATATCGCCGCGACGTGGTGACCATTTATCTGCGCGCCGTGAGCGTACAAAATGGAGAGGTGCTACTTAATATCAATACCTCTAAAACCATTTATTCGACCATGGTTACAGCGAACGTATTCCGTTATGTCGCACTTAATGAATTGCTGGAGGCCGAAACAGGCTTCAGCGTCAATGAGCCACCACAACTAGCCGTGCGTCAAGCGATTGAGTATGGTGTTTACGCAATGGTCATGGAAGGGATTGAGAAAGAACTTTGGAGCTTTGCTGAGCCAGAAAAAGCTAAGCCTTTCCTACGTGATTATCTGAAAAAACGTGATGGTGAAAAGCCAACCGAGCAGCATATCAATCGTTTGCTCAAGATAAATCCTAGCTTGCCAAATACGGCATCCAACCGTCCAGCTGAGAGTTCTTCGCCTAGCTATACAGCTCCTGTTCAGCCAGCTGCATCAGCTATTTATACCCCACCTGCGTCAG
This sequence comes from Alphaproteobacteria bacterium, assembly GCA_027485005.1. Taxonomy (GTDB): domain Bacteria; phylum Pseudomonadota; class Alphaproteobacteria; order Rickettsiales; family JAIXRX01; genus JAIXRX01. The sequence continues at coordinate 15,391 of JAIXRX010000135.1, read as the reverse complement.
TCACGCCTAACGCTGAGTCAGTTGCCATGCCTACCCAAGGCACAACGGCATCTAATCAAGGCAATTATTATGACGTGGTTTGCAATGCCAAAGGATGCTTCCCGGCTGCACAGCAACAGTAATGATTTGCTTTATTGTTGTCTTTCTTGCATAGTTATGTGCAGTACTCTGCATATAATCTGATGGATTTTCATGAGCAATATCCGACCGCAAGCGCGTTTACCGAAGGCTGCCACTAGCGCCAGCTTATCGGCTCATGTACGCCTCTTTTCAAACCAAATCGGGGTTTGGCTGGGGATTATCTGTTGCGCAGGATTTTTGATTGCAGGTAAAGTTTTCCCTAAAGTCACTCAAGAGTTGCAGAGCTTGCTTAACCAGCAAACCGCTCCCTTAACAAACCTCACACGGCTACCCGCAGCCTGGGGCAGCAATACCTTTGAATCGCTTGAAAACTGGATCAATACCTATGAGGAAAACAAAGTCCTGCGTGCGAAACAAGGATCATTAGCACTCGCTCAAGCTACACTGGTTGAGTTGCAGCAAGAAAACATGGCGCTACGCGCACAATTAAGCCTGCCTGTAGCACCGCAAGGCCACCATATTGCAGCACAGGTGCTTAGCCAAACGGCCAATGGTTTTGAGCAAAGTTTTAAAATCAATGCAGGTAGCCGCCAAGGCATTAAGCTCGATCAAGCGGTGATGAGCCCTGACGGTTTAGTGGGGCGCGTACTGAGTGTAGAAGAGGAAACCGCTACGATTTTGCTTCTTACCGATAGTCACTCGCGAATTCCTGTCTTGGGGCAGACCAGCCGCCAGCGAGGCATTCTGGCTGGAAAAAATAGCCGGTGGCTAGAGATGGAATATGTAAAACAAGCCAACCCTTTCAAATCTGGTGAAGTTATTGTCACATCCGGTGACGGCAAAACATTGCCGCAAGGTCTACCAATAGGCCGTGTACAACCCACACAAAAAGGCAAATGGCGGGTGACACCTAACGCGCAAGCGGAGCGCCTTGATTGGGTGAGCGTGGTAGATTACGGATGGGACATGAGTGTACCCAGCATACCAACAATCTCTGCACCAGCGACTGTGGGTAAATCATCGGAAGTGAAAACTTCTGGCCGCTCTGAATAACCTTATCTCTGAACAAACAAAAAAAGGCCCGAGAGAAAACTCTCGGGCCAAGTCATAGCAGGATACGTTCGAAAACGAGATGTTGCGATTCGCTTAAAGCATCGTTAACACTAAATATAGGTAACGGACGAAAACAACATAACTATATCTTGATATATAATTACTCCGTTGCACGCAACAAAAATTTGAATCACGCTCATATTTTTGTGTGGATAAAAACCGTGTCACAGAACTGTAACTCGCCTCACACGCACAAACACTATACTCTTAATGCATGAAAAACATTCGAGAAACCGCATATAAAAATGACTTAGCAACGTTGCTGATTCAGTTGGCTCAGCATGATATGCATAGCCTCGACGAAGCGAATGCTCAGAAGAAACAAAATCCCACACTCAGCACTAAAGATTTTGTACAACGCACCGAGCGCGAAAACAGCGAAGTGTTTAAACAGATATTGAATCAACTAGATGTCTGGCCCAAAATTTCAGAGGTAGGCATCGAAGCATCGGTGGCGGCATTTGTGATAGCACAGCATGCAGACCATGACCCAGCCTTTCAGCGCAAATGCCTGAACCTACTTGAGAAAGCAGCATTAGAAGGGGAAGCGCATCCCGCAGCCGTTGCTTTTCTGACTGACCGCATTCTAGTGAATGAGAAACAAACACAGCTCTATGGCACACAACTACATCCGAATGTACAAGGTATGTTTGAACTTCAGCCCACGGACGACCTTGCAACGTTGGATGCACGACGAAGAATGACTGGATTAGATGAAGACCATCGGTCTTATATTAAGCGGGTGAACAGTGGCGACATGACCCCATTTCGTGAATTATACCACCTTTATCAACCCGCCCAACATCAGTGGGCGCAGCGCATGGCACGGGAGGCAAAGCAAACAACGTACTCTACCGCCTCTTTATTTTAATCATCTATTTCCAGCCACGTGTCTTAGAAATTTGTTGATAAGCCACGTTTAAATCCGCGGCTTTACGCGCATAATATTCATATTCATCAGGATGCGCACCATGCGCGGCAAGGGCATCTGGATGGTAGTCACGCAGCAGTTGATGATAGCGCTTTTTAGCTTGCACCTCGCTCGTGTCTTCGTCCAATCCCAACACAGCGTAAGGACTTCCTTTTTCTTTGCGCTGAGCCTGTGCAATCAAACGCTGCAAAGTAAAAAAGGCAATGCCGAAATGACTCGCGATATTTTTCAGCATCGAAATCTCATCGCTATTCAACACGCCATCCGCCAATGCAATCGAAAGCAATCGCTCTAATACTTCCTCGTATAAGTCTGTGCGATCAGGAAAAATATCAACAATCTGGCGCGCATGCACCAAGCCATCACCATCCGCAAAACTCGCATCAAAGAAAAGCTGCCGCACCTTGTGGCTACGGCGCTGCGGCATAGGAAAAACATCTCGAAAGACCAAAAATTCTTCCCGTACAATGGGTCCGTCAATCGCAGCAAGTTTCGCAGAAAGCGCAATCAGCGAATAAGTAAATTGCACCTGATGCACTTTTTGTTCTTGGCTTAGACTTTGCTGACGCAGCGGCCGCACCGCGGCTCCCCCCTCAGCTAAATGACTTACGCGTTCAGAGGCCCATTCGGCGAGCTTATCCCACCAACGAATCGATGAAACTATAGGCGTCTGATGAGGTTGCATGAATTGAACCCAGCCAGACTAGGCGCTTTTCACTTCATTTTCTAATTCAGTACGAGCAACATCGAACAAATTATGGAAAATATGTTCCATTTCTTTTTCAGAAATAGCTACATTGCGGGCCTGTAGGTCAGCTTTAGCTTTATCCAAAACATCCTGCGAGCCAGCTTTTCCAAAATCTGTCATCACCAATGCTTTGGCATAGGCCTGTGCATCCACTGGGGGCATGTTGAGCTTTTCAGCCACCCACAAGCCAAATAACTTGGTGCGGCGGGCATTCACTTTAAATTCTTGCTCAGCGTCATGGGCGAATTTGCTTTCATAGGCGCGCTCTTGCTTGTCAAATGTGGTCATGTGGAAAAACCCTTTCTCTTTAGTCAATGTCTGTGCTAATAACCTACACAATATTAACCTCTAAAGCAATGGCGGAGAGCGCGATGCGCAACTCAAAAACAAAGACTCAAAAAGGTGCAATGATTTACGAAGGCAAAGCCAAACAATTGTTTGAAGGACCGGAGCCTGGCACGATTATTCAGCATTTCAAAGATGATGCGACAGCCTTTAATAACCAGAAAAAAGGCACCATTAGTGGCAAAGGGGTGATAAATAACCGTATCTCCGAATACATCATGTTGCGTTTGGAAGAGATTGGTATCCCGACCCACTTTATTCGTACCATCAATATGCGTGAGCAATTAGTGCGTGCAGTGGAAATCGTGCCATTGGAAGTCGTGGTGCGCAACCGCGCAGCCGGCAGCTTCAGCAAGCGCTTTCAAGTGCCAGAAGGTGAGCTTCTGCCCTACCCAATTGTAGAGTGCTATTTAAAAAGTGATCAATTAAACGATCCGCTAGTGACCGACGAGCATATTTTTGCCCTCGACCTTGCTCACCCGCAAGAAGTAGAAGAAATGTATTCGCTCGCACTTCGTATCAATGACTTTTTGTGCGGCTTGTTCTATGGCGTTGGCATTCGCCTCATCGATTTCAAAATCGAGTTCGGTCGTGCTTATGAAGAAGATGGCGGCGTGAGCATTTTGCTAGCAGACGAGATTACCCCAGACAGCTGCCGTTTGTGGGATGTTAAAACGGGTGAAAAACTGGACAAGGATCGTTTCCGTCATGACATGGGCGGTATTTCCGAAGCCTATCAGGAAGTGGCGCGCCGCTTGGGTGTGATTCCTGATGCACCAGTGACTGAAACACCGAAAGCTGCTAGCAAAAAAACACCTGCCAGCAAGCCGCGCAGCCCACGTATGACGAAGCTGACGATTACCAAACCACGTACCCCCAAAGGCAAAAAATAAGCGAGAATTTATCATGAAAGTAAAAGTATTTGTGACGTTAAAAAACGGCGTCCTTGACCCTCAAGGTAAAGCCATTGAAAACGCCCTCACCCATTTGGGGTTTGGTGGCATTGAAGGCGTGCGCCAAGGTAAATTCATTGAACTGGATGTCGCTGAAACGGACGCTGAAAAAGCAAAAGCTCAAGCTGCCCAGATGTGCGAAAAATTATTGGCCAACACCGTAGTCGAAGACTATCGGGTGGAAGTTGCTTAAGCCATTTGTTGTTTAACTAATCATCACATATAAAAAAACCCGCTGTTTCCAGCGGGGTTTTTGTTTAGCCCAACCACTTATGCGCCCATGGCCATTTCACTACCAGGCTCACGGCGAATACTTTCCGCATAGCTGCTGGCAGGAGCATGGTTGGCAGCAAAGCCAGCCGCTGGCGTCGTTGGAGCAGTCGTGTGTGGTTGAATATGCGCAACGGGTTGATGCGGTGTCGCAGGAGCGCTATTTTGATCGTGGCGCTGTTCATGCGGATTTTGGTGGTCATGATGTAAGGTGGCATGCTCTTGATGAACAGGATGTTCGACCATGTTATGATGCACCTGATGAACAGCGGGCGCCTCATGCGTCACTGGGGCGCTTTGCATATCACTTGGTGGGGTTTGTAATTGCTGGCTATAGCTGGCATTCGCAGCAGCGACATGGGGTTGATTGTGCGCTGGCGTCTGTTCGGGCGTTTTAGGTTTTTCTGCCAAACTGCGCTGCAAATGGGTAGTCACAAATACATTGCGCACTTCATTCACATAATTACCTACTTGCTCGGCAGATTGGGCGTATGTTCCCACCATTGTATCAAGCTGCTGTTCGTTTTGGCGAATACGATTTTTATTGCCACCATTCAACAGCGCATCATACAGCGCCGATACCACGACTGTGGCGGCCACCCCGATACCTGTAACGGCTAAGCCTTTTTTCCAACCGCTGAGTTTTTCAGCAATCATTGGCCATTTCTTAGCGGAAAACCAACCCGCAGCAACACCCGCAGCAATCCCTGCGCCGCCACCGACTAATACTTGCGTACGCGCTGATTTTTTATCTGCCTCCAACTGTTTACCAAGTTGAGTCGCAGTTTGCTCCATTTGCTGCAGCTGGCCGCTAGCACCTTGCAACTGGCCCACCACACTATCCACATCAATGCCCATATGTTTGGCATGTTCAATAAACCGCGGATCAGTTATTTCCATGCGCATGTAAGGGCGCATTTCTTCAAGAGCCGCTTTTGCTTTCTCTTGTTTCTCCGGTGTATCGAGCAATATGTTTGTTTGTTGGCTCCAATAGGCAAGCTCTTGTGAACTCACTGCCGAAGGCGTTGCGTTTGGCGCAGCCGCTGCTGGTGCCTGAATGGGGGTTGTCGTTGGGGCGCTGAAATTAACGGGAAGAGGCGCAGTAGCTACAGACATTTTTTGCTCCTTAAAGCAGTTTTCAAACTTGTTATTTGCAAGCAATCTAGCAAATAACTTGTCACCCGTGTGTTACAATTGTGTGAAGTTTTGAGGCGGGGAGCCTTCTTTGGGGCTTGCAAGCCGCTGTGATGGCGCTATAGATAGGCACATGAGCGATTTATTCTCCAACGCGCCTGCCGCGAAAAAAGCAGCCAACACCACCTACACCGCCGACGACATTGAAGTTCTCGAGGGGCTGGAACCCGTGCGCCGTCGCCCTGGTATGTATATTGGTGGCAAAGACGAAGCCGCCATGCACCATCTGGTGTCAGAAGTGTTCGATAACTCGATGGATGAGGCTGTGGCTGGCCACGCCACCCGTATCGACGTGGAAATTTATGAAGATAATGTCGTAAAAATTACGGACAATGGACGCGGCATCCCCATCGATCCGCATCCGAAATTCCCAAAGCTTTCTGCGCTTGAAGTGATTCTCACCACCCTCCATGCCGGCGGCAAGTTCAGCGGCAAAGCCTATGAAACCTCTGGCGGCTTGCACGGGGTGGGTATTTCTGTGGTCAACGCACTAGCAGACGCATTGCAAGTGGACGTGTTCAAAGACGGCACCGCCTATGCCCAGCAATATTCGCAAGGCAAAGCGGCGGGCGCGCTTGAAAAAGTGGGGCCATGCGGCAAAAAAACCGGTACCAGCATCACCTTCCATCCCGATCCAGAGATTTTCGGTGAAAAAGCGCAGTTCCGTGCTGACCGCCTTTATAAATTCGTACGCTCCAAAGCCTATCTCTACAAAGGCGTAGAAATTCGTTGGCAGTGCGCCCCGTCCTTGGTGGAAGGCACTGACACCCCCGCCCAAGAAACCCTGCATTTCCCTAAAGGCCTCGCTTCCTACATGGAAGGCGCGCTCGAAAATGTCGCGATGATTACCGACAATATCTTTGCGGGCGAAGCGCCGCTCGCGGGCGACCGTGGCCGTGTGGAATGGGCCATCGCATGGACAGAAGACGAAGACAGCAATCTGCGCTCTTATTGTAATACCATCACCACGCCCGAAGGTGGCACGCATGAAGCAGGGCTTCGCGGCGCACTCACCAAAGGCATCCGTCATTTTGGCGAATTAGCAAAACAGCAAAAACGCGCGGCCGCCATCACCACCGAAGACGTGCTGGGTGGCGCAGTGATGATTCTTTCGCTTTTCATCAAAGACCCGCAATTCCAAGGCCAAACCAAAGACAAATTGGTGAATGCCGAAGCCACGCGTTTGGTTGAAAACGCCATTCGTGACCGCTTTGATTTATGGTTGTCGAACGACCCTGCGCAAGCCAACAAATTACTTTCTAATTTGATGGACCGTGCGGAAGACCGCCTGCGCCGCCGCGCACAAAAAGACGTAGCACGCAAAACCGCCACCCAGCGTTTGCGCTTGCCCGGTAAATTGGCGGACTGTTCACGCGCAGGTTCCGAAGGCACCGAGATTTTCTTGGTGGAAGGGGATTCAGCAGGCGGCAGCGCTAAACAAGCGCGCAACCGCGAGACCCAAGCGATTCTGCCACTGCGCGGTAAAATCCTCAACGTGGCCAGCGCCACCTCTGACAAAATTCGCGCCAACCAAGAGATTTCCGACTTGGAATTAGCCTTAGGTGTGCATGCTGGCAAAGCGTTTGACATCGCGCAATTGCGCTATGACAAAGTGGTGATCATGACCGATGCGGACGTGGACGGCGCGCATATCGCAAGCTTGCTCATGACATTCTTCTACAAAGAAATGCCAGCGCTTATCAGCACGGGGCATTTGTACCTCGCACAACCACCGCTTTACCGCCTGACGGTGGGTGGGGAAACTTTCTATGCGTCGGACGATGCAGAAAAAGCCAAAATGCAGGAAAAACTTTCCCAAGGTGGCCGCCGCAAGGTGGAAGTTGGGCGCTTTAAAGGCTTAGGTGAGATGACCCCCGGCCAGCTCAAAGAAACCACCATGCATCCGGGCAAGCGCCGCTTGCTGCGCGTGATGATTGCGGACGAAGATATTGAAAGCACAGAGGAACGCCTCGAGCAACTGATGGGCAAAAAGCCAGAACTGCGCTTCCAATTCATTCAAGAGCAAACCGCTTTACTCGGTGATAATCTGAAAGAAGCACTCGACGTTTAACCTCCTTTTTCGGAGCATCTCATGGCTGGCATCACCTCCATTTTCAAAAGCTTTTCATTGGATGCCATTGTGCCAGTATTGCGGCGCTTTCCTGCGCCACTTTTTTGGTGTGTCGTCGCTGCTATTTTATGCGAAGCAATAGAATTTGACGTCCTCGCACAAGACATTGAACGCTGGTCTGTTGGCGCGTCTTGGGCATTATCGGCCTCCCTCGCCGTCACCTTCTGGGCAGACGGGCGCGACCGTGCTAACCGCGCCACCCATCTGCTAGCCATGCTGGCGGGCATTGCCTTTTATTTCGCTGGTTTTTATCTCACCAAACAATCGGTGGAATCCACCGTCATGGTCAGTGTGGTTTTGTTTGGCCTCATGCTCATTGCGCCTTTTTCCCTGCGCGCTGAAAGCAACAGCAAACTTAATCTCTGGTTGTGCCACGGCGTGACGCTGTTTATTTTTTCAGTTGTTGGCGCGGGGCTGTTCATGGGCGGCGTCTGGGCGATTTTAGAAGCGATTAAAGCATTGTTTGAACTCAACCTTCCTGTCGATAAAATCCTCACTCATCTTTACATCCTAACCTACACCTTGCTCACCCCGCTGTTTTTCTTCCAGCATCTGCCTCGCATTCAAGAGCTTAGTGAAGATGATTTTAAAACCAAGCACCCTTACTGGTTTTTGCTGGTCTATGTGGTGTTGCCGCTATGGGTCGTTTATTTAGGCGTGCTCTATGTTTATTTTGGCAAAATCGGGCTGGAACAGGCTTTGCCGAAAAACGTGCTAGCGGGCATGATCACAGGCCTCACCGCCGTTGGCCTCTACATCCACACCTCGCTTTATCTACGCAGTGAGTCTGGCAAATTACATGAGCGCCTCTTTTATCGCTATTTCTACCCCGCGATGATCGTGCCATTAGGCGTCTTTGCCTATGCTCTTTATCTGCGCGTTTCGGCCTATGGCTGGACGGATGAGCGCGTTTATCTCGTGACCATTGGCGCGGTGCTGGCATTTGGCATTGTGCAGTATCTCATCGTGGGATGGCGCAAACTTTCCCTCACCGCCGTCATCGCCAGCTGGCTTGTCATCCCTGCCCTGCTTGCATTGCCGCCATTCTACCCGTCGGAAATCAGCATCAAATCACAAATCGCGCGTTTTGAAAGCGCGTTTGCGCAGCGCAAAACCATGCCGAACAAAGACAATTCAGAAGCCGCACGCCTTGAAGGCCGCATGTCCTCAGCACTCGATTATTTGCAGAAAAATAAGGCCATAGAGCGGTTGAAAAAAACCATGGACGCCCCAAGCCAAGCCTTGGTAGGCGACATTAAGGATGCAAGCGGCGTAATGAAGGCGTTAGGGTTCACTTATATAAGTAACTCAAATGAAATGCTAAACAATAAGTATCACAGCTATAGTCAATCCATTTACAAAAACGCCCTGACCTCCGACGAATTGGGCGTCACTTATGCAAAAATTTCATTCTTCGTGCTGCCTTATGGCGATAATAAAATATCAGCAACCGCAGATGGCACCATGGTGAAGATAACAATTAAGGAGCCTGCGCTAGAGTTCGTTTTTGACTTAAGTAAAGTTGCAGCGCTAGCTGAAACTCTTCAACAAGAGAATCAAAACAAACCAGTATGGATTGCTGAAAAAGATAGCAAATTTTCAGCGCAATTGATGATTGAGGATATGAATATCCAAAAAACGGGCGATGGAAAGCCCAGTATCAATACTCTGAATGGCTTTGTCTTGTTCAAAACGCCACAGAAAAAATAGAAAAGCACCCCAAACGCTTTTTTATAAAAATCTTTACTGTTTTTTCACGATTGCCAGATTATGGTGCGGGCAAGTTAAAGCCCACACCACCATTTAGGAGAATCAATATGGCTCGTAGTAAAATCGCTCTCATCGGCGCAGGCATGATCGGCGGCACGCTCGCTCATTTGGCCGCACAAAAACAACTCGGCGACATTGTGTTGTTCGACATTGCCGAAGGCATGCCACAAGGCAAAGCACTCGACATTATGCAATCCAGCCCAAATGATGGCTTTGACGCTAACGTGCTTGGCACCACCAATTATAAAGACATTGAAGGTGCAGATGTAGTGATTGTGACCGCAGGTGTGCCACGCAAACCGGGCATGAGCCGCGACGATCTGATTTCTATCAATACCGGCATCATTAAATCAGCCGCCGAAAATATTGCCAAATACTGCCCGAAAGCCTTCGTCATCGTCATCACCAACCCGCTCGATGCAATGGTGTGGGTCATGCAGCAAGTGAGCCAACTCCCTACCAACATGGTGGTGGGCATGGCAGGCGTGCTCGATTCTTCACGCTTCCAACTGTTCTTGGCGCATGAGTTCAATGTCTCAATTGAAGACGTGAAAGCCTTCGTACTCGGCGGCCATGGTGACACGATGGTACCACTCACCCGTTATTCGTCTGTTGGCGGGGTGCCATTGCCAGACTTGGTGAAAATGGGTTGGACCACCCAAGAAAAACTCGACGCGATTGTTCAGCGCACCCGTGACGGCGGCGCAGAAATCGTGGGCTTGCTCAAAACCGGCTCCGCGTTTTATGCTCCAGCTGCCTCTGCGATTTTGATGGCGGAATCATTCCTGAAAGACAAAAAACGCGTGCTTCCGTGCGCTGCCTACCTCAAAGGGGAATATGGCGTGCAGGATCTGTATGTGGGCGTGCCAACCATTATCGGTAAAGGCGGCGTGGAGCGTATCGTGGAAATTTCGTTGAATAATGACGAAAAGAAAATGTTCGACCATTCCGTGCAAGCCGTACAAGGCTTGGTGGAAAGCATTCAGCTGTAATATTTGCGTTTGCTTCCGCTGCGGCGCTCCTGTGCCTCACATGAAGCGAGCTCAAGGCTGGTTCGGTTTACTAACCTCGCCTGTGAATAATCAAAGAAAGGGGGTTCTTCGGAGCTCCCTTTTTTATTTTTCCCAAAAAATCACCATCGTCACAAAACTGTCATCTATTTCTGCTAAAGTCGTGTGGCATTTAATAACCAATCCATATTGGTTTCGCCCAAACGGGCTAGCACTTCAGATGCGTTTGCATACGTGTGATTATTTTTTCACTTAAAAAGCGCCAGACTCCAAATTCTGGCTAAATCAAATGGGAAAGAAAAAAGAAACGAGTCAGGCCCAAATTTGGGCCTCTAAAATAGGGGGGATTATATTTCCCTATAGAAAGGTTCAGATAAGGAAAGACGCCAGCCCCCTTCTGATGGAAAAAGCGGAGAGCATTTTAGAGAAGCTCTACTATGCCCTCTTGCGTGACCCTGACGCCGTCAAAGAAACTCTGGAAAGATCTTCAACTGGTGAAGATCCGATGGAGTTTAAGGTTTCTGGTCAGACGTTTCTCCTCTGGCAAGATATTGTAAAAATATCTAAAAACAGCACCATTGTCCATTTAAGGGCATATACGGGTGTTAGGCCTGATAACAAAACAGGAACGGCGTTAATTACATTTGAGTAACCCTTAAACGCTGCCACGCTGAAATGCGTGGCAGCCTACCAAAATGAACGTAGATTTTTATTTTTGGGGGACACGCGGTACGGGAACCGAAGCCCCTTATGGTATCCGTTCAGGATACTGCGATAATCAATCAGGAGATAGCATCCTGTTTGAATTTGCGAAGGAACTGCGGAAACTTCTGCCGCATCAAAATTTTAGCTGCGAATGGCTGCAACTAAAGGGGTTGCTTGAAAACCCTCTCAGCCCAATCTTTGGTATCAAGCCAACAAAAAAGCTGTTGGGGTTGTTGGAAAAATTAGATTCTTTAATCGAATTTCATAAAACCCAACAAAAAAAAGATGTAGTGGAGACCAACATCTATTTCGTTTCTTCATTCGAAGAAGCTAAAAGATTAGCCGAAACATGGCGAAGCTAAAAAAGGAGTCCCAGCAAGGGACTCCTTTTTTTATTGCCACAAAGCCCTTCTGTGCTAAAACCCGCGCAAAGGTTATTTTTTGCGACACGATAGAAAGGGAAAACTCCATGAATATTCATGAGTATCAAGCAAAAACAGTATTGGCGAAATTTGGTGTACCGGTGCCGAAAGGCGGCGTGGCTTACACACCTGCGGAAGCGGAAGCAGTTGCCAAGCAACTCGGCGGCGCGCTTTGGGTGGTGAAAGCCCAAATCCACGCCGGGGGCCGCGGTAAAGGCGGCGGCGTAAAACTTGCTAAAACCACGGACGAAGTGAGCGCACTCACCAAAGAGATGATCGGCATGACCCTCATCACCCACCAAACCGGCCCAGAAGGCCGCGAAGTGAAGCGCGTGTATATTGAAGAAGGCAGCGACATTGCCAAAGAATTGTATTTGTCTGCGGTCGTGGACCGTCACTCTTCAGCCATCACCTTCATGGCGTCACAAGATGGCGGCATGGACATTGAGGAAGTGGCTGCCAGCCATCCAGAACGCATCATCAACGTGACCGTGGACCCAATCGCTGGGTTCCAGCCATTCCACGCGCGCAAATTGGCGTTTGGCCTGCAACTGGCACCAGAACTTCACAAAGAGTTCTACGCCTTTGTTGAAAACATGTACAAAGCCTTTGTCGCAACGGACGCCAGCCAAGTGGAAATCAACCCGCTGGTAGTGACCAAACAAAACAAAATCGTGGCATTGGACGCAAAGTTCAACTTCGACGACAATGCTTTGTTCCGCCATCCAGACATTGCTGAAATGCGTGATCCAGATGAAGAAGATCCACTGGAACGCCAAGCCGCGAAATTCGAGCTGGCCTACATTAAAATGGACGGTAACATTGGTTGCATGGTGAACGGCGCTGGGCTTGCAATGGCCACCATGGACATCATTAAACTCTATGGTTCTGAACCTGCTAACTTCCTTGATGTGGGCGGCGGTGCAACCAAAGAAAAAGTGACCGAAGCGTTCAAACTGATTTTGTCAGACCCGAATGTGGAAGGCGTTCTCGTGAACATTTTCGGCGGCATTATGCGCTGCGATATCATCGCAGAAGGCATTATTGCAGCAGCGAAAGAAGTGAATTTGAACGTGCCACTCGTGGTGCGTTTGGAAGGCACCAACGTGGAGCTGGGCAAGGAAATTCTTGCGAAATCTGGCTTGCCAATTCAATCCGGTGACAATTTGGGCGACGCTGCTCAGAAAATTGTTGCTGCCGTGAAAAAATTGGCCGCGTAAGCGCCTTACTTTTAGGAGAAAAAATATGTCAATTTTAGTGAACAAAAACACCAAAGTTATCTGCCAAGGCTTTACTGGCCGCGAAGGCACCTACCACTCAGAACAAGCGATTGCTTACGGCACCCAAATGGTTGGCGGCGTAACCCCTGGCAAAGGCGGCAGCAAGCATCTTGACCTGCCAGTGTTTGACACGGTGCATGATGCACGTGCAAAAACGGGCGCGAATGCCTCTGTGATTTACGTTCCACCACGTTTTGCAGCGGACGCAATTTTGGAAGCGATTGATGCCGAAATGGAATTGGTGATTTGTATCACCGAAGGCATCCCCGTGCTTGACATGGTGCGCGTGAAAGCCGCTCTTGGTAATTCTAAAACCCGCTTGATTGGCCCGAACTGCCCAGGCGTGATCACCCCAGGCGAATGCAAAATCGGCATTATGCCAGGCCATATCCACAAAAAAGGCCGCATCGGCATCGTGTCTCGCTCTGGCACTTTGACCTATGAAGCCGTGGCACAAACCACCGCGCAAGGCCTTGGCCAATCGACCTGTGTCGGCATTGGTGGTGACCCAGTGAAAGGCACCGAACATATTGACGTGCTGGAAATGTTCCTTGCGGATGATGAAACCGATGCGATTGTGATGATCGGTGAAATCGGCGGTTCAGCAGAAGAAGAAGCGGCTGAATTTATCCGTCGTGAAAAACGCAAAAAACCAATGGTTGGCTTCATCGCTGGCCGTACGGCTCCTCCAGGACGCCGCATGGGCCACGCTGGCGCGATTGTATCTGGCGGCCAAGGTGGCGCAGAAAGCAAAATCGAAGCCATGCTTTCCGCAGGCATTATGGTGTCTGAATCCCCTTCTGCACTGGGCATCACCATGATGGAAGCGCTGAAGAAAAAAGCGGCATAGGGCTATATCGTTTGACTCCGTGAGATTCTGCTGAATCTCACATGAGTCTAGCTCAAGACTGTTTCGCGCTACTGCGCTCAATGAAAAAAAAGGGCGGGGATTTCCCCGCCCTTTCTTGTTTAGGAAATATGTTGCTGGTGATCGCGGCCAGACTCTTTGTCTAACCCTTTAGTCGCAACTTTTGGGTTAGGCCCTCCAATATCAGCATCATCGTCTGGCGGCCCAACCTGCTCATATTTAACGGAACGATTCATTGATCGCGCATTACTTATATCCTCTTGAAAACGCGCTAAAGTCATCCCTCGTTCAAAACGGATATAGTTATTTTCAAAGGCAATATAGAAATTACCTTTTGCCGCAAGATGATTGTTGCACGCTTGAAAAGCTTGCGGAATACCTGAGCCGATATCAACCGTACAAACACCAAGACCATTATGCTGGCCGGTTGTTTCTGTTAAAAGATGATCAAACACACTACTCTCCTGTTTTGTTATCTTAATATTCTCATCCTACCCCAAAAACCTAAATTTTCCCTTAATGGGGCGTGGTTTGTATGTCACAACCCAAAGGCTCATTTTTTACTAGCAAGCTTGCGGGTTTGAGAGTAAAAAGCGGGCAGAAATTAGCATTTTTTGCCCCTAACCACCTCAAAAATGTGAGCATTTATGTTCGACGCGATGAACCAAAGCGATTATCTAGCCGCCTTTAACTCTGTTTATATTGAAGAAATTTACGCCCGTTACCTTGCCAACCCAGCCTCGGTCGATCCAAGCTGGCAGGCCTATTTCGCCAATTTAGGCGACGTGGCGGTGGCCGCAGAGAAAATGGTGCAAGGCGCCAGCTGGAAACCGCGTGACAGTAAAGTGGTCGGTGCGGCCGAACCTGTGGAACCTGCTAAAGCCGGTAAAGGCGGCAAAGCGCCTGCGGCTGCCCCAGTAGTGCTTGGCAAAGAAGTGGTGCAAGCCACCTCGCAAGATTCAGTGCGCGCCATGATGCTCATTCACGCCTACCGCTACCGTGGCCATTTGCTGGCGAATCTTGACCCGTTGAATCTTGAGCCAAAAGTGCCGCATCCTGAATTAGATGCAGAAAGCTATGGTTTTACCGCCAAAGACATGGACCGCGAAATTTTCATTGGCGGCGTGCTTGGTTTGCAAACCGCCACCATGCGCCAAATCATGGACATTCTGCGCGCCACCTATTGCGGCAATATGGCCGTGGAATATATGCATATCCAATTCCCTGACCAAAAATCTTGGATTCAAAAACGCTTTGAGGGCGCGCGTGGCCTGCCTCAGCTGGATGCAGAAGAAAAGAAAGCGACCCTTGGCACCTTGCTTGAAGTGGAAGTATTTGAGCAATTCCTGCAAACCCGCTACGCCAGCACCAAGCGCTTCTCCGTACAAGGCGGGGACACGGCGATTGCGGGCGTGGAAACCATCATCCAAACCGCGGCAACCGTTGGCGTGGAAGAAATCATCATCGGCATGCCACATCGCGGCCGTATGAACGTGCTCACCACCATCATGGGCAAGCCATATACTGAACTCTTGTCAATCTTCCACGGCAATCTCGATTTCCCTGAATC
>JAIXRX010000104.1 GCA_027485005.1 Alphaproteobacteria bacterium | reverse complement strand
TTATACGATTAACTACGTTGGTAATTTCTTGACCATCAGCGCTCCTAGACCTCCAGTTCCTCCGACTGAGGGTGGTGGCGACATCCCAACTTCTGGTGGTGGTAGCCCAACCTCTGGCGTTGGCAGCATTCCAAGCGGTTTAACCACTTCTACGCAAACACCAGACACCTTTAATCTCGTGTTGTTTGATTCGTTAGACCGTCCGGTGGTTTCTGTTGCTAACCAATCAAATGTTCAAAACATCTTCTTCGAGCCATTTGATTTCTCTGGTACGAGAACCAATGTGAACCTTCGTAGTGGTAACAACAACGCCAACGGCTTTGCAAACCTTGCGCCGGCAGCGGGTGGCCAAAGCCCTCAGGACCTGGCTAATTTAGCGCCTGCAGCGGGTGGTTCGAATATCGTGAAACCAAAGAAGAAAACGAATAACAAAGACACGGCGGCCATTGAATGTGCCAACAGCTTCTTTGAAAACAAACCATGCGGTAGCGTAGGCACCGATATCTAATCTATCAATGCCACATCTATCAAAGGCCGGGAGGAAACCCCTCTCGGCCTTTATTTTTGTAGTTCAACGGCAATTCCCAAAACACACTAAAACCACCGCAGTAGGTGGCTTTTGTGTGGAGCAGGCGAATGGAATCGAACCGCGCTACATTCACCGAATCTAGGGCATATATATTGCAATATGTTCTGATAAGGGTCCTTGGAATGTTCTGCGGTTAGCAGACGAAGAATACCTAGGAAGGTAACATTCGGGTTGAGCCGACAACATTCTGAAAAATTAAATTTTTAGGGCCTTGTGTTTTTCTGGCTGTTTTTAGCTGTTTCAACGCGTATTCCTGCTGCCCTTTAGTTGAGCAGTTTTCAATTAAAGGATTAATGGAAAATCTATACATAATCTATACGGCCTTCCGGCCATTCTATATACCTCCCATACAGTGACAGGACTAGATTTGCTTCTATCAAGGAGGCAATGATGTCGCTGATTTATATTTCTCTCACGGTTGGTTTTTTTGGACTCACGCTGGCATTGGTAGGCTTTTCAGAAAAGCTTCGGGCAGGTGGGGCATGATGTTGCTGTACCTGTTGGCGGGGCTCGTGGTGCTTGCCCTTTTTATTTACCTGATTGTCGCTCTTCTTAAACCAGAGATGTTCCCATGATTTTAGATTTTATGACCGGTAATGGCTGGGTTCAGCTGTTGCTTTATTTTGCTGTGTTGTTTGCGTTAGTGAAGCCGCTGGGTGGTTTCATGGCGCACGTCTATATGGGCGAGCGTACCTTTCTGTCGCCGGTATTATTGCCATTAGAAAAATTATTTTACCGACTCACTGGGATCAGCGCTGCCAAGGATATGCATTGGCGGGAATATGCCATTTCGTTGCTGATATTCAGTTTCGGCGGGTTTTTGCTGCTGTTTTTTATGCTCCTGTTTCAAGGAAGCTTGCCGCTGAATCCGGCGGGCATGACGAATCTATCGCCGCATCTAGCGTTTAATACGGCGGTGAGTTTTATCACGAACACGAATTGGCAATCGTATGGCGGCGAAAGCACCATGAGCTATTTCAGCCAGATGGTTGGGTTGACGGTGCAGAATTTTGTGTCGGCAGCCTGTGGGATGGCGGTGCTGGTGGCGCTGATCCGCGGGCTTTCACGCAAGAACACGCATGGCATCGGCAATTTCTGGGTCGATATGGTGCGTAGCAATTTATATATTCTGCTGCCGCTGGCATTGTTGTGTACAGTGCTACTCGGCAGCCAAGGCGTGGTGCAGACATTCAGTGATTATATCAACGTGCCGTTGCTCGAAGCGCAGGAAGCCGCCACGCAGCAAACGATTGCCGTCGGCCCGGCTGCCTCGCAAATTGCGATTAAGCAGCTTGGCACCAATGGCGGCGGTTTCTTCAATGTGAACTCTGCGCATCCGCTTGAGAACCCGACGCCGCTTTCCAACTTTTTGGAACTGATCGCGATTCTGATGATTCCGGCGGCGCTGTGTTACACCTTTGGTAGAATGGTCGGCGATACGCGTCAGGGCTGGGCTGTGCTGGCGGCGATGACGGTGATTTTTGTGCCGTTACTCTTCTTCGGTATTGCGCAGGAACAAGGTGGAAACCAAAAATTCGACGCGCTGCATATTGATCAAACGGCGAGTACGACGCAAGCGGGTGGCAACATGGAAGGCAAGGAAACGCGTTTCGGTATAGTGAATTCTGTCTTGTGGGCAGCAGCGACCACGGCGGCATCTAATGGATCGGTGAATTCCATGCATGGCTCTTACACGCCACTTGGTGGGCTGGTGCCGATGCTCTTGATGAAATTCGGCGAAGTGATTTATGGCGGCGTGGGTTCCGGCCTATACGGCATGCTGATCTTTGTGGTGATCGCGGTATTTATCGCCGGGCTGATGGTTGGGCGCACGCCGGAATATCTAGGAAAAAAAATCAATGCGTTTGAAATGAAAATGGCGGCGATTGCGATTCTGGTACCGTGCAGTGCGGTGCTGATCGGAACGGCGTTGGCGGTGATGACCGAGGCTGGACGTGCAGGCATTCTTAATCCCGGCGCGCAGGGTTTTTCGGAAGTGCTCTATGCGCTCACCTCTGCCAGCAATAATAACGGCAGCGCCTTTGCCGGGCTGACGGCGAACACGCCTTTCTACAACACGCTGCTGGGTATCTGCATGCTGTTCGGGCGGTTCTGGGTGATGATTCCAGTGCTGGCGATTGCGGGCTCGCTGGCTGCCAAAAACACGGTACCACCTTCGGCTGGAACGTTGCCGACGCATACACCGCTTTTTGTTGCGGTGCTGGCGGGGATCGTCGTGCTGGTGGGTGTTCTGACCTTTGTACCTGCCTTGGCACTAGGGCCGGTGGCTGAATATTTCAATCTTGTTCGTGGGTAATATTATGTCAAAAACAGAGCATATGCGGTTGGATCGCACTACTATTTTTCAGGCGATAGGCCAATCATTTCAGCGGCTAAATTTTACCTATCAGGCCCGCAACCCGGTGATGTTTTTGGTATTTGTCGGCTCGATTATCACCACGCTGATTTTCGGTTGGGAGATGCTCAAACCAACCGGCGAACCGATCTGGTTTATCGCACATATTTCTTTCTGGCTGTGGTTCACCGTGCTGTTTGCCAATTTTGCCGAAGCGATTGCGGAGGGCAAAGGTAAGGCACAGGCGGATACGCTCAAAAAAGCGCGGCGCGATGTTTCGGCTAAGAAATTGGTGGACACGAAAGACATGATGAATTTTGAAAATGTCGCAGCCAATAGTTTGCGCAAAAATGATTATGTGCTGGTGGCGTCGGGAGATTTTATCCCGGCAGATGGGCAGGTAGTCGAGGGGATCGCCTCGATTGATGAAAGTGCTGTGACCGGCGAATCTGCGCCCGTAATCCGTGAATCCGGCGGGGACCGAGACGCGGTAACAGGGGGCACGCGCGTGCTTTCGGATTGGTTAGTGGTGCGCGTGACATCTGATCCCGGCGAATCGTTTCTTGATCGGATGATTGGCCTCGTCGAATCCGCCAAACGCCAGAAAACCCCGAATGAAATCGCGCTTTCCATTTTGCTTGCCGCGATGACGATTATTTTCCTGCTGGTCTGTGTGACACTTCTTCCATTCTCGTTTTTCAGCGTTGAACGCGCTGGCTCTGGCATCGTCATTACAGTGACGGTATTGATTGCGCTGTTGGTGTGCCTGATTCCGACGACCATCGGCGGGTTACTTTCTGCGATTGGGATTTCAGGGATGCAGCGACTGATTAAAGCCAATGTGATCGCCACGTCTGGCCGTGCGGTGGAAGCGGCAGGGGATGTGAATGTCCTACTGCTGGATAAAACCGGCACCATTACATTCGGCAATCGGCAAGCGGTCGAATTCTTTCCTGCGCCAGGTGTGACGGCGCAGCAATTGGCCGAAGCCGCCGAGCTTTCGTCATTGGCGGACGATACGCCGGAGGGGCGTAGTATTGTGGCGTTAGCGCGTGCGAAATATCATTTGCCAGAAAAATATCCCAAAGATTTGAATGCGACCTTTATTCCATTCAGCGCCGAGCAACGCATCAGCGGCATCGTTATCAACCACCGCCATTTGATGAAGGGAGCAGGGGATGCGATTGCCTCCTATGTAAGCCTGAAAAAAGGTGTGGTGCCCGCTGAAGTCACGCGCCAGATCGAGGACATCGCGCGCCAAGGCGGCACTCCGCTGACGGTCTGTGAAGATGGCAAAGTGCTGGGCGTAATTTACCTGAAAGATATCGTGAAGCCCGACATCAAGCATCGTCTGGCGGAACTACGCAAGATGGGCATTAAAAGCGTGATGATTACAGGTGATAATCCTTTGACGGCCGCTGCCATCGCGAATGAAGCGGGGGTGGATGATTTTATTGCGCAGGCCACGCCGGAAATGAAACTCACCTATATCCGCAAAATGCAGGAAGGTGGCGAGCTGGTGGCGATGGTGGGAGATGGTACGAATGACGCGCCAGCGCTGGCGCAATCGGACGTGGCCGTTGCGATGAATTCTGGTACGCAAGCCGCCAAAGAAGCTGGCAACATGGTCGATCTAGATTCGGATCCGACAAAACTGATCGAGATTGTGGAGATCGGCAAGCAATTGCTGATGACGCGTGGAAGTCTGACGACGTTTAGCATCAGTAATGACCTCGCCAAATATTTTGCGATTATTCCGGCAGCCTTTGCCACGACTTACCCCGCGCTTGCCTCGCTCAATGTGATGGGCTTAGCCAGTCCACAAAGCGCGATTCTTTCGGCGGTGATTTTCAATGCGCTAATTATTATTGCGCTGGTGCCGCTGGCGCTCAAAGGTGTCAAATACCGCCCAGAGAGTGCTTCCGCCATGCTGCGGCGGAATATTCTGGTATATGGTGTTGGCGGTATTATTACGCCGTTTATCGGGATTAAACTGATCGACATGCTGCTTGCCAGCGTCGGTCTTGCGTAAGGAGTACTCTCATGAATGCTATTATTTCTTCCATCCGCCCGACATTGGTGATGTTGCTTTTATTCACCCTCTTATTTGGAGGTGCCTATCCGCTTTTTTCAACTTGGATGGTGCGCGAGCTTTTTCCTGAGCATGCAGTGGCCAGCCTTATCAAAGGCAAAAACGGTGAGGTTCTGGGTTCAAAATTGATTGGCCAAACTTTCAGTGAACCCAAATATTTCTGGGGCAGACTTTCGGCGGCGAGTTATAATGCCACGGCTTCAAGCGGCTCCAATTTAGGGCCCGCCAATCCTGCATTGCTGGATGCCGTCAAATCCCGGATTGAAGCGTTGAAAGCGGCAGACCCCATGAATGCCGCCGCCATTCCAGTCGATTTAGTGACGGCGTCTGGCTCTGGTCTTGACCCGGATATCAGCATTGCCGCCGCCGAGTATCAGATTGCACGGGTAGCTAATGCCCGTGGCATTCCTGAATCAAAAATCCGCGAAGTCGTCGAGCGTTTTACTTCTGAGCGTCAGTTCGGTATGCTGGGCGAACCGCGGGTGAATGTGTTGCAGGTCAATCTGGCACTCGACGGGAAAATTTAGCGTGAAGAAATCAGTGTGAGTGACAACCGCCCCAATCCTGATCGTTTGCTGGATATCGTCAGCCATGACCGCAGCGTGAGCGCACGCGGGCGGCTGAAACTGTTTTTTGGTGCATCGGCGGGCGTGGGGAAAACTTATGCCATGCTGGCGGAAGCCCGCTATAAATTAGCGGCGGGGTTAGACGTCGTGGTAGGGGTTGTAGAAACGCACGGGCGCACGGAAACGGCGGCATTGGTTGAAGGCATGTCGCATATTCCCCTTCGTGATATCAACCATCGCGGGGTGTTGATCCATGAGTTTGATCTGGAAGCGGCGCTTGAGCGAAAACCCTCGTTGATTTTGATGGATGAGCTGGCGCACACCAATGCGCCCGGCTCGCGCCACCCCAAGCGCTGGCAGGATGTGGAAGAGTTACTCAGCCACGGCATTGATGTGTATAGCACACTGAATGTGCAGCATCTTGAAAGCATCAACGACATGGTCGCCAAGCTAACGGGCGTGTTGGTGCGCGAGACAGTACCGGACAGTATTTTTGACGCGGCGGACGATATCGCGCTGATTGATATTCCTTCCGACGAGCTATTGAAGCGCCTGCATGACGGCAAAGTCTATATCGCTGAAGGGGCGAATAAACGCGCCGCGGAGAGTTTTTTCAAAAAATCTAATTTGGTGGCGTTGCGTGAACTCGCGCTGCGCCGCATGGCGGAGCGTGTGGATGCGGAGGGCGATATCCTGACCGCCTCCCAAGGGCGCAAGGAAGCACAGCTTGGGCAAAAAATTCTGGTATGCGTGGGGCATGATGCGCTTTCGGCGCGGGTCATTCGTCATGCCAAACGCATGGCGGCGCGGGCCAAAACCAGTTGGTATGCGATGTATATCGAAACCGGCCGGCATGAACGGCTAAGTGACAAAGCAAAGCTCACGGTTGATCGCAATCTACGTCTTGCCGAGAAAATGGGTGCGCGCATCGTGCGTATCGCGGGTGGTAATGCGGTGGAGGAAATCCTCAATTATGCCCATCAGCATGGGTTTACGCGCATCGTGGTTGGCCATAAATCTAAATCAGGCGCAATGCGCTGGCTGCGCGGCAGCCTGTCGGCGCAGTTGATAGAGCAGGGCGCGGGGGTTGAAATTACGACCGTCGCAGAGGATTTTGTGCCGGAAGCGTCTGATACTAATCTCTGGAAATACTATTTCGGTAAACCGTCCAATTACCTTTCTGCGCTTGGTATTTTGGCTGTGGCGACGATGATTGGCTTGCCGTTCAGAGGCCAAGTTGATCCGGATAATCTCACGATGATCTATTTGACGGCGGTGGTGTTGATTGCAGCGCGCTATGGCACAACGCCGTCTATTCTCGCGTCATTTGTCAGTGTGGTGGCATTTAATTTCTTTTACACAGAACCGATCTATACATTCAGCTTCATTGATCCCGGTTACTATTACACGTTCTCGGTGATGCTCATCACCAGCCTGATCGTCGGCTCGCTGGCTTCCAAGCTTTCGTTGCAGGCGCGCCAGTCACGCAAGCGGGCTGCAGAAATCAGCACCTTTTATGCGCTTACGCGTGAGCTTTCCTCCGTGCGTGGCATAGAAAATATGATGGAAGTAGCCATCAAGCACATCCGAGATGCATTTGAAATGGAGGCGGTGATTTTCCTTGATGATAAAAACGAACTTGTCGTTGTGCCCGCCCATTCTCCAGCCAGAGAATTGAAGGAAGAAAGTGTCGCGCATTGGGTGCTAAAAAACGCCCAGATTGCTGGGCATAACACAGATACGTTGCCCAGTGCGAGAGGCGTCTACATGCCGCTGATTGCGGAGAGCGAGACGTTTGGGGTGTTGGGCTTAATGCCGACACATAAGGGGTATGTATTGACCAACCGTGAAATCAGTCAGCTCGAAACATTTGCGAGCTTAATCGCTTCTGCTCTGGGCCGTGCACGCCGCGCAGATGAAGCAGAAAATGCCAAGGTGGAATCAGAAAGTGAGAAGCTTCGGAACGTCCTTTTATCATCTGTTTCACACGATTTGCGCACTCCCTTGGCGTCCATTACCGGCGCCGCAAGCAGTGCATTAATGCTCAAAGAAAAGCTACCTAAAGAAGTGACCGAGCTGCTTGCTTCGATTCATTCGCAAGCGGCGCGTTTAGCTAAATTGGTCACGAACCTACTCGCTGCGACCTCCTTGGAATCCGGCACTGTGCGGCTCAATAAGCAACCTTATTTTATTCAGGAAGTGATTGGTTCCGCTTTGGTGCGTGTGGCAGAAAGCAAGGGAAACCGAAGCATTCAAACCGCTATTGCCGAAGGCCTTCCGCTTATTGAAATGGATGGGCTGCTGATGGAGCAACTGCTGGTCAATCTGCTCGATAACGCCATTCGTTATACGGCTGACACAGGTGTTATTACCATCACAGCAGAAAAAGATGCTGATGCGTTGCGCCTTTGTGTGTCTGACAATGGACAGGGATTGCCGGTCGGTGATGAAGAAAAAATCTTCGAAAAATTTTATACGCAAGGGCATTCTACGGAAGGTAATGCTGGGCTAGGGCTGGCGATCTGTCGAGGGATTATGACAGCGCATGGTGGCATGCTGATGGCAAAAAATAATAAAACTGGCGGTGCGAGCTTCACATTTACTTTGCCTGGTTTGAACGCTACGCTCTCATCCCATGAGTGAACTACATTCTGTCCCTATTCTGATCATTGAAGACGAAGCCGAAATCCGCAAATTTCTTCGGCTGACGCTTACTATGCATCACTTAAATCCCATTGAAGCGGAAAACGGCAAAGACGGCTTGCGCTTGCTGACATCGCAGCGTCCCGAGGTGATTATTCTGGATCTTGGCTTGCCAGATATGGATGGCATCGAGATCATCCGACAAGTGCGCGAATGGAGCCAGATTCCAATTATTGTGTTATCGGCGCGTGGGCAGGAGCAAGACAAAATCACGGCGCTGGAACTAGGTGCTGACGATTATCTAACCAAGCCTTTCGCCGCCGGTGAATTAATCGCCCGTATCCAAGTGGCGCGCCGTCATGCGAGTCGGCTAAAGGAAACGGGCGCGTCATTTTATGAGTTTGATCATTTGAAAGTCGATTTGGCAGCGCGTGTGGTCACGCTGGATAGTGAGGAAGTGCACCTGACGCCGATTGAATATAAACTCCTCAGCGTGTTGGTGAAAAATGCAGGA
>JAIXRX010000206.1 GCA_027485005.1 Alphaproteobacteria bacterium | reverse complement strand
GTCACTTGGCGCACCAACAACTCGCGAATATCTTCTGATTCGCGCACCATTTGCGCAGTCACATTCGCGACCAACGGCACCACGGGAGAAACCATCTCGGTTTTTGCCAGCGCATCCGCCATTGCTTCAGCGGCAGGTTGCATCAACGGGCTATGGAACGGCGCGCTAACAGAAAGTGGCAAGGCACGTTTTGCGCCTTTTTCTTTCGCTAGCGCACAAGCGCGTTCAATCGCCCCCAAATGCCCACTAATCACAATTTGCCCAGCACTATTATAATTCGCCAACACACAGACTTCACCTTGCGCCGCTTCTTCCACCAGCGCTTCCAGCACCGCTGTGTCCAGCCCCAAAATCGCCGCCATGCCGCCCACACCCACTGGCACTGCCGCTTGCATGCTTTGGCCGCGCAGCTTTAATAAGCGCGCTGTGTCCGCAATCGAGAAAGTGCCAGCCGCACACAAAGCCGTATATTCACCCAAAGAATGCCCCGCCACGCAACCCGCTTGGCTGGCCACATTCACGCCCATTTCTTTTTCCAGCACGCGCAAAATCGCCATCGACGATGCCATAATCGCAGGTTGTGCATTTTCGGTCAGGGTCAATTCACTATCAGGCCCTTCAAAAATAATAGTGGAGAGCTTTTGGCTAAGGGCATCATCCACTTCCTGAAAAACTTGGCGTGCCACAGGAAAAGCATCGGCCAATGCCTTGCCCATACCCATTGTTTGTGAACCTTGGCCAGGAAAAACAAATGCTTGCATGAAGAATACTCCTATTTTAACTATTTTAATCTTGCCAAGCTACTAGCGCCGCTGCACGCGTTAATCAACGAAAAACCCCTTGCCGCAGCGCAACATGCGTTTTTGTAAAAGAAAAAGCTTGCAACCAAGCCGCCTATGGGTATATTGCGCCCCCTTACGAGACCGTAGGATTACGAATTTATAGCTGTGTAGGAGCATACGCAATGCCTTTATATGAGTGCACATTTATCAGCCGCCAAGATCTTTCGCGCGCCGATGTGACCCGTTTGACCGAACAATTTGGCCAAGTATTGGCTGAAAAAGGTGGCAAAATAGTAAAGAACGAATATTGGGGTTTGCGCCCTTTGGCATACGACATTAATAAAAATCGTCGTGGTCATTACAACCTATTGGGCATTGACGCTTCGGCAGACGCTTTGAAGGAAATGGAACGCGTCATGGGCTTGAACGAAGAAGTTGTTCGTTCGCTCACTGTCCGCGTAGAAGCCATTGAAGAAGCCCCATCCGCTCTGCTTCGTGCTGAACGCACCGAAGTTGATGCTGCATAATATAGATATATAGATAAGGACGATTCACATGGAACAACATTCTTCTCCTCGCTCCGAACAACCTGCACGCTCTGGTGGCGGTAGCTTCGGGCGTCGCGTATTTTTCCGCCGCAAAAAAAGCTGCCCTCTTTCTGGCGATAATGCGCCTAAAGTGGACTATAAAGATATTAAGTTATTGCAGCGCTTTGTATCTGAGCGTGGTAAAATCATGCCTAGCCGCATCACTTCAGTGTGCGCTAAAAAACAGCGCGAACTTTCCCGCGCTATCAAACGTGCTCGTAACTTGGCACTAATGCCATTCGTTTCTCAATAAACGAACGCGTTTTATTCAATGAAAAAAGCCCCCACCTTCCAAACGGACGCGTGGGGGTTTTTGTTTTTTGGCGCAGCCATTGGTTTTCTGTTCAGCGCGATTGCTAAAGGTGTTGTCAGCGGTCTGTTGATTCTTTATGCGCCGATGTTATTGTTATGTTTGCTGGGATTTGTGAGCGGTGGCGCAGCATTGTCAAACGCGATTGCAGGCGCTGCCCTTGCCATTTTCTTCACGCTCAATCCACAAAGCACGTTGGTATTTTTGTTGGTCATGGCGGTTCCCATCTGGCTGTTTATCTACCTTATTTCACCGCATCAACGTGGACACCACCCGACCGCACATGCGCTGGGCTGGCTTGCTTTTTACGGAGCGGCTTCTTTACTGGGATTAATGTTTTCTCCGACTGCCGCGCTACCAATGCATCAATTTTTTGTTCAGGAATTACTCCTATATTATCAAAGTCAAGGCATGCAGGCCGACGAGTTAATTCGCACTAAACAGCTGCTCATTGGGGCGATGCCACTGGTTTTTGCTAGCCTGATTTGGGTGTGGGTGACCCTCATTTACGCCTGCGTATGCCTAGCAAATTTTATTGCGCCCGTCTTTGTACGACCACGACTGAGCTTACCACCGATTGCCTTCGCCTGGCCACTTCCCACGATGCTGGTGGGTGTTCTTGCACTTTCGTGCATCATCGCATTGGTTGGCCCTACGCCACATATTGCTGGGTTGGGACAATCACTGAGCCTTGTCTTAATGATGCCAATTTTCTGGCTGGGTATGGCCAGTGTTCATCAAAAATTATTGGCAAAACAGGCGACTAAAGCGGTTTATTTCCTTGTTTACCTGCTGACCATTATTTTTCTGCCCTTCAGTCCGCTGATTTTTCTTGCCTTTGGGCTCATAATACAGTTAAAAGCGTCCCTCCCCACTTCGCGCAGCTGAGTATTTGCGCCGCGACTGGGCACCGAAATTTTTCGATCTTTAGGAGATCCGTCATGGAAGTAATTTTGTTAGAGCGCATGGCTAACCTTGGCCAAATTGGCGATGTGGTGAAAGTGAAAAACGGCTATGGCCGTAACTTCCTCATCCCGCAAAGCAAAGCATTGCGCGCCACCAAAGAAAACAAAGAAGTGTTTGAAGCCAAACGCGCGGCGATTGAAGCTGAGAATGCGGCTAAACGCGCTGCTGCTCAAGAAGAAGCGAAAAAGTTTGAAGGCGTGAGCGTGGAAATCGTTCGTCAAGCATCTGATGCTGGCAACCTGTTTGGTTCTGTTAGCCCACGTGACGCTGAAGAAGCACTGAAAGCAAAAGGCTTCAAAGTTTCTCGCCAAGACATCTTGATCAAAACCCCTATCAAATCATTAGGCGAATACACCCTCACCTTGGCATTGCACGCAGAAGTGGAAGTACCTTTCACGGTGAATGTGGTGCGTACCGAAACAGTGGCATCTGCCGCTTAATCGCGTTCTACACAATCCAAAAAAGGGAGGCCTTGAAGCCTCCCTTTTTTTATCACAATCGTAAACATCTCGTCTGTGCATAACCTTGTGAGTAGCTCTGTCGGCAACTCATGTATGAAACAGTGGATGGTTTAAAAATCATATCCTCTTACGTTGAGTGCGTTATAATAGACCCATGGAAAAAATCGTTTCGCTACATCCCAACACCGCCACCTCCAATCCTACTGCGACCTATCGTCAGGCACCGCACAATGTGGAAATGGAGCAAGCGCTGCTAGGCGCGATTTTGATGAATAACGACGCGCTGCACCATGTGGACGGCCAGTTGCGCCCCGAGCATTTTTACACGCCGCTGCATCAACGTATTTACGAAACGATTCAGCGCCAATATGACCGCGGCTTGCTCGCCAATCCTGTCACACTGCGTTCGTATTTTGAAAAAGATGCCGACATGCCAGACGGCACAGCCTCGCAATATCTTGCGCAGTTGGCGGCAGCGGCGGTGGCCATCATTAACGTGCGTGAATATAGCAGCTACATTGTGGACGCGGCGCAAAAACGCGCGCTCATTGAAATTGGTTCTGAAGTGGTCAACACCGCTTATGATGCGGATATGGACATGGACGCCGCCAAACAGATCGAGCAAGCCGAAGCACATTTGTTCAATCTGGCCTCGTCTGGCACGGTGCAAAAAGCATTCAAAAGCATGGGTGAATCCGCGCAAGCAGCGCTCAAAAGTGCAGAGGTCGCGCGCAAACGCACCGGCGACGTGATTGGCGTGCCAAGCAAACTCACTAAGCTCGACAATCTGCTTGGTGGTTTACAAAAATCCGATTTGTTGATTCTCGCGGGCCGCCCGTCCATGGGTAAAACCGCGCTCGCCACCAATATTGCTTATGAAGCCGCGCGCCACTTTGTGCGTGAGGCGGAAGCCAATCATCAAAAACCGCAAGCGGTTGGCTTTTTCTCGCTCGAGATGTCCGCTGAGCAATTAGCTGGCCGTTTGCTGTCGGCAGATTCTGGCCTCAATGCTTCTTCTATCCGTAAAGGCGACCTCGACAATAATCAATTTTCGCGTTTGATTGAAAGCACGCAACGCATGAATTCTTTGCCGCTGTTTATCGACGACACGCCTGCTCTTTCTATTTCCGCTATCCGTACCCGTGCACGCCGCTTAAAGCGCGTAAATAACCTTGGGCTTTTGGTGGTGGATTATTTGCAGCTGGTGCGCGGCAATTCTTCCCGCGCGAGTGAAAATCGCGTGCTCGAAATTTCTGAAATCACGATGGGCTTGAAAGCGATTGCGAAAGAGCTAGATATCCCCGTGCTCGCACTTTCTCAGCTTTCACGTGCAGTGGAACAACGCCCCGACAAACGACCACAACTTTCCGATTTGCGTGAATCAGGATCGATCGAGCAAGATTCCGACGTGGTGATGTTCGTGTTCCGTGAGGAATATTATCACATGCGTAATCAACCGCGTGAGGGTACACCCGAACATGCTACTTGGCAGCTTGAAATGGAGCGCATTCACGGCATTGCAGAAGTGATTGTGGCGAAGCACCGCCACGGGCCGATTGGTAATATCCCGCTCGCCTTCCAAGGCGATCTGGCGCGCTTCAGCAATCTCGACGAGAATCGCTATTTCAAACAGGTTGAAGAACAGTATTAATGCATTTGCTTTCGCTGCGCGACTCCTGTCGCTCACATGAAGCGTGCTGAAGGCTGGCTTGGTTTCCAATCTCGCAACTGGCTACTGGTGACTGACGACTGAATCAAGTGCCGCTTCCAGCATCTTCAGATATTCTTCATGCGGCACTTCCAGCACGCCAAATTGTAGCAAATGTTCATTCACATATTGCGTATCTAGCAGCACATATCCCTGCGAGCGCAGATGCTCCACCAGTGCAATCAGCGCCACTTTACTGGCATTGGTGCGGGTACTGAACATACTTTCGCCAAAGAACGCCGCGCCAATCGAAACCCCATAAAGCCCACCCACCAGCGCCTCGCCTTCCCAGCATTCTACCGAGTGCGCATGACCAAGCTGATGCAAGGCGTGATAGGCCTCGATAATCTCGTCATTGATCCATGTACCTGCGCCATCCCCACGCGGCGTGTCTGCGCAGGCCTTCACCACCTGTACAAAAGCCGTGTCAAACCGTACCTCATAGTGACATTTTTTCATAAATTTCTTGAGCGATGATGGCACATGAAACCGCGCATCCAGCGGCATCACGCCGCGCTCTTCAGGGAAAAACCATTCAATGGTTTTGGCGTCTCTCGCCCGCGCCATCGGGAAAAACCCTTTCGCATAAGCGGCAAGCAATAATTCAGAAGTGAGTGTGGTCATGCATTCATTATATACTAAATTGTCATCAAACCTTCACACAATAAGTGAAGGAAAAATGTTAAAAAATCCCTGTTAAATAAGTTAAATAAATTTTTTTAATTTTAAACGAGGTTCTGCCTCTTATTTTTTATGGAAAAAGTTGCAATATACGTCTTCACTTCTGAAAAAGACGTTTTGGGTTTGGTCAATGTACTGCTAAACCCTTGGCTGGCCATCATGAATGGCACAATGGCCAATGAAAATGTAAGAAAAGCAGCTGAGACTTTCGGCGAGATAGCTCAGGTGTTAAATCCTGAACTGGAAGGACTAAAAACAGTAGTTTTCACCGGCAAAGCTGCCGATGAAAAAGTCATCCTTTCCGTGGATACAGTCTCTGCAAGATCTTTGCATACAATATTGGCGGGAAGTAGAGACGGAAAAGAGCTTGCCGAGGCTATTCTCGGCGTCAGCAAAGACATAAAGATTTTTGAGCTTACCTTGAAGTAAGCCATCCCTGCAAATAAGCCTTTCTCTTGATTGAGAAAGGCTTTTTGTTTTTTACCCAATCAGCGCCACCATTTTTTCCAGCGCGATGCCATAGCCTGCAACCCCTTGCCCCACCACTTCGTCTTTGGCCACCAGCGCCACATAGGAATGATGACGGAACGGCTCGCGTTTTTTAATATCAGTAATATGCAGCTCAATCACAGGTTTTTCAGCGGCCAGCAGCGCGTCCAGCAGCGCCACCGACGTGTGGGTATATCCCGCCGCATTGATGATGATGCCCGCCGCCTTCTGGCGCGCTTCCTGCACCCAATCAATAAGCTGCCCTTCATGGTTGGTTTGCCGAAACTCAATATGCACGCCAAGGGCGGCGGCTTTTTCCTCGCATTGCTCTTCCACCTCGGCCAGCGTGGTGGTGCCGTATTTTTCAGGCTCACGCAGCCCCAGCAGGTTCAAATTCGGCCCATTCAGAATAAAAATGCATTTTTCCATGCGCTCCCCCCTTGGTTTTGCGGCAGATTTGTTTATATCTGTGCACAGCTTTACCACAAACGATACTGATGTGCCTCATGCAAATTACACTGAACGGCCAACCCCACCCACTTTCTGCGCCTTGCACGGTTGCCGCGCTGATGGACGCGCTTGGCCTAGACGTGCGTAAAGTAGCCGTGGAACGCAACCGCACCATTGTGCCGCGCACGCAGCATGAAACCACCACCTTGATGGATGGCGACGAAATCGAAATTGTACAATTTATTGGCGGAGGCTGAGATGCTGCAAGATAAACCACTCGTGGTAGCGGGGAAAACCTTTGGCTCACGCTTGCTCGTTGGCACGGGAAAATACAAAGATTTTACTGAAACGCGAGATGCGATTGATGCCTCTGGCGCCGAAATCGTGACGGTGGCGGTGCGCCGCATTGACCTTGGCAGCAAAGACAAAGGCAGTTTGCAAGACTACCTCGACCCTGCGCGCTACACCTACCTGCCCAACACGGCGGGGTGCTACACGGCGGAAGACGCGGTGCGCACGCTGCGCCTTGCGCGCGAAATGGGCGGTTGGAATTTGGTGAAGCTCGAAGTGTTGTCTGACCCACGCACGCTTTACCCCGATGTGGTTGCGACCTTGGAAGCTGCCAAAGCACTGGTGGATGATGGGTTTGACGTGATGGTCTATACGAATGATGACCCTGTGGTGGCCAAGAAACTCGAAGAGATTGGTTGCTGCGCGATCATGCCGCTGGCCGCCCCCATTGGCTCTGGGCTGGGCGTGCAAAACCCGCTGAATATTCGCTTGATTGTGGAGCAATCCAATGTGCCAGTGTTGGTGGATGCAGGTGTTGGCACCGCGTCCGACGCCGCGTTTGCGATGGAACTTGGCTGTGATGGCGTGTTGATGAACACGGCGATTGCCGCCGCGCAAAACCCGATTCACATGGCTATCGCCATGAAACATGCCATCATCGCAGGGCGCGCCGCTTACCTTGCAGGCCGCATGCCGAAAAAAGAATTTGGCGCTGCCAGCACCCCACTGGAAGGCAAGATTGCGTCATAAAAAAAGGGAGCCACACTGGCTCCCTTTTTTACTGAATGATTTAATATCCATTATTTGGGTTAAACCATTCATCTTGTTTATCTTCATCCTCACTACCCCGCGGGATAGATTTGGCCATGAAAACAATCCCAGCTGCCATCGCAATGGCAAAAAGCAGCCAGAAATAGCCGCTGTAGGGCACGCCCCATTTCGAAGCAGCAAATGCCACTGCGAAACATAGCACTGCAACCCCAGCGTTTTTCCAGAAGGTGCGTTCATTATTCATCATCACCTCCTTCCTCTTCTTCTAAGGTGCCATCTTCATCCGAGACATCTTCATCTCTTTCATCGCTTACCGCGAATAAAGCATTGAAGAAAAATACCACTGCAGTGATGAGGAGTACTGCCGCTACACCCCACAAAAAAACAGTGGGCAACCATTTAGCTAACCATGTTTTTATCGAGGTATAAAAAAATACTACCGCACCAAATAATATGGTGAGGGTGATGCCCAAGCAGAAGTCTTCTTGTCTGCTACTGAGCTTTATTTGTTTGCTCATTTTGCTATTGGTTTAAGTGAAGCAAATAAAAATACCACTAAAGATTCTAGCAAAATTTCATGACAGTTTGATGACAGTTTATGCGTTTTACTCCGTGGGGGCCTGCTGCTCCATAACAACCTCAACAAAACAGCTAAACAGCCTGATTTGCTTTCGTGCTATACGAGAAGTGAAAAGTTAAGAAAAGATTTACGCTAAGGCATAGCGAGAAAGCAGAAGATGCGAGAACCTTAGCGAAGTGTAGATAAACTACATGAGCAGCGGAAGCGCAGCATTTTCAATTTCGCAGCACGCCATAGTAGCAAAGATTAAGAACGATACGAGCCGTTGATGCGAATATACCCATCGGTAAAGTCGCAGGTATAGGCCGTGTAAGTACCGTTGCCGCCAATGCCCACATTCACCGCAATAGTAATATGTTGACCGGCCATATGCGCGGTGATTTGCTCTTCGCGGTAATCCGGGTGCACCGCACCTTCAGCTGCCACCAGCACGCCACCAATGGTCACCGTCAGCGCATCACGGTCGGCGCGTTGGCCGGCTTTACCCACCGCCATCACAATCCGCCCCCAATTCGCGTCTTGCCCCGCAATTGCGGTTTTCACCAGCGGTGAATTGGCAATGCTCATTGCGATAATTTTAGCAGCTGCATCGCTTTCTGCACCACTCACGGTGATTTCTACAAATTTGCTCGCACCCTCGCCGTCTTT
>JAIXRX010000009.1 GCA_027485005.1 Alphaproteobacteria bacterium | reverse complement strand
GTTTTCAAGACTGCTGCCTTAAACCACTCGGCCAAGCTTCCGCATTTTTGCATGACTTGCATGCATTAAACATTATGAAAATGCTTAAGGTCTGGTGGTTTAGCGGTTTTATTGCACTTGTCAAGCCACGCTTAAATTTTTGTACACTGTGTCGCTTTGGAGCGCGCTAGGCAGTTTTTACCCAAAAAAGGCAGGAAATGCCGATTGAAACCCTTGAATTTTTTGCGTAAACTGAAAAAAATAACAGGAGACTATGCCCATGTCGCACCAACGCGCCCACGAACAATTAATTAGCTACTGGATGATGCTAAAGGGCGAACGTGATTACCCGATGGAATCGGAAGTTGAAGTGGATGTGCTTCATGAAATCTGGCCATCATGCTTTTTAATTAAAGTGCGCCCCGACGGCACATTCCAATATGAATATCTGGGCCATGATTTAATGGAAGCCTACGGCAACGATGTGACGGGTACCGCAGTCAGCGATAAATTGATTGATCCTCAGCACGCCACCATGGCTAATAAATTTGCGGAGACAGTTAAGCTGCAAGCCCCCGTGGTGGACGAAGCTGAATTTGTGAATGAACGCGGACAGACCATTAAATACCGCAACTGCCTGCTGCCACTGGGGTATAAAGGTAAAATCGATTTTATTCTGGGTGCGATGCGCTGGAAGGCCTTCTAAGGCAAAAGGGAGACGACAATGAGCGAAGCAGAGCATTTTCATGACAAACCGAAGGCGACTGCCGAAGAACTTTTTGGCGATTTGAATCTGGCCCACAAGGGAGTGATCGACGATTTACGCTATCGCTACCTTGCCGAAATGAAAGACGGCACAGTGCAAGCAATTCGAGCGCGCTCTGCATTGGAAGCCTATAAAGTCGCAACGAACCGCGACCAGATTTTGCGTGTGAAACGCGAACTACTCGATCGTATCGAGATGGTAGAAAAAAGCCGCATGGAAACACGACCACAACGCGATTTGAATTTACCAATTTTTAAAAGCACTCAGCAACTTATTCAGCTCGAAGATTTTGAGAAAATGGGCATTAATATCCAGCAACTCAGTGATATTATGGGCGAGAATCATTCGGATTTTGATACACCAGTGGTAGCAGCTGTAATGCCTGCGCCTGTCATAGAGGAAAATGTAGTCGCCTTGCTGCCAGATACATTGGCTCCCGAAGATGCGGTGATTGAGGATGTTTTGCCAATGGAATCAGCCCCTGCCCAAACCGAACAAAAAGCATCGGAAGAGGTTGATATGGACGGGCTGACCCCCGAAGAAATTGAGCGCTTGCTCAATGGTTAAACCACGCTACATTGGCGCCTGACGTTTTTATCCGCTGAGGTTTCATGCGACTCCATCTTCTCGCTTCTGTCTTTGCACTCTGTGCGGCCAGCACCGCCCATGCCAGCGAACAGCTTCGCATTGTCGGATCTTCCACCGTCTATCCGTTTGTGGCGACTGTGGCCGAACAATTTGGCCGCAACACCGCCTTCCGCACCCCGATTGTGGAAGCCACGGGCACAGGCGGCGGCTTACATTTATTCTGTTCTGGCGCAGGTGAATATACACCCGATGTGGCCAATGCTTCGCGCGCGATTAAAGATAAAGAAGTGGAGCTATGCAAAAAAAATGGCGTGCAACATATTCTAGAACTCGCGATTGGTTATGACGGGATTGTGCTAGCCAATCAAATTCAGACCAAGGCTTTTGCCCTCACGCGCGAACAAGTATTTTTAGCGCTGGCCAAGCTGGTGCCACAAAATGGCAAGCTGGTCGAGAACCCCTATCAAACATGGCACGATATTGACGCAAGCCTGCCCAACAGCCCGATTGAAGTCTATGGGCCACCGCCGACGTCCGGCACGCGGGACGCGTTTGTGGAATTGGTGATGGAGCCAGCCTGTAAACATCGCCCTGAATTTGTAGCCGCTTATGCGGATGAAAAACAACGCGCCATTGCTTGCCATATGCTGCGAGAAGATGGCCGATATGTAGATGCGGGCGAGAACGATAATATCATCGTGCAAAAACTGGTGAACAACCCAGTGGCCTTAGGTATTTTTGGCTATAGTTTCCTTGAGCAAAATGCCGATAAAGTACAACCTGCGACCATTGAAGGCCATTTGCCAAGTTTTGAAAATATTGTGGCAGGCAATTACAAAATTTCCCGCAGCTTGTATGTTTATGCCAAACTGCGAGATGGCGCGGCGAATGACAATTTGAAGGCGTTTTTGCATGAGCTGATGAGCGAGGAAGCCGCCGCGGAAGATGGCTATCTTGCGGCCAAAGGGTTGATTCCTATTACGGCCAGCGAACGCGCCGAGAACCTCAAGAAAATCGACGCAGCGTTTACTCGCTAATCACATTCAATTGCAAAAAAACTAATCGCGCTTAGTTTTTTCTTACAGGCGATTTGTGCTGTCGCGAGGTCAGCAGACCGAGCCAGCCTTGAGCTCGCTTCATACGAGCGACAGAACGTCGCGCAGTGGAAGCAAATGCTAATAGTCGATCGGCTGATTGTAGCGGTCATGATACCCCCACAACCCCCAAAACCCAATACCAATGCAGACAAATAAATAGGCGACTAATGAGAGGTAGCTGCCTGTTTGCCCAAGTAAATATTGGCACACCATGGGTACGGTGCCACCAAAAATGCAGGCGCTTATATTATAGGCGAGTGCCATGCCAGTATAGCGCACGCGCGTCGGAAAAGCCTCGACCAGCAAAGCTGGCAACGGCGCGGTGTACATCCCCACCGCAATCGCAAACAAAATTTGCCCCGCAAAAATGGATGTGAAGGACGGCTCTTGCATCAAACGAAAGGCTGGCCAGCCAACGATGGCAAACAACCCCAGCACATAAAGCAACAAACGACGACGGCCAATTTTGTCCGACAAATGCGCGGAAAATGGCGTGAGTATCAGCACAATTAAAATCGACACCACATTCATGGTCAGCGCCTCTTCCATCGTGCGGCCAAGCGTGCGCTCGGTGTAGGTCACAAGGTAGGTGGAGAGCATGTAAAACGGCATGGTCACCATCACATAAATCGCGCAGGCGCGTAACATTTGTAACTTATATTGCTTGAACACTTCCGCCGCAGGAAACTTAGAAAGCGTGCCCTCTTGTTTTGCTTTTTGATAGATGGGGCTTTCGTCGCATTGATGGCGAATATAGTAACCCACAAACCCCACAAAAATGCCGATGATAAAGGGCAAGCGCCAGCCCCAGCTTTCAAATTGCTCGATGGTGAGCGCAGACTTAATCCCCAACACCGTCATCGAACCCAGCAGAAAACCAATCAACAAGCTACTGATGGTGGTAGAGCCAATCGCGCCGCGCTTGTGGGCGGGTGAATGTTCCACCAAATAAGTCATCGAACCGCTAAACTCTCCACCGAGCGAAAGCCCTTGCAGCAAGCGCAAAATCGTCAGCAGAATCGGCGCCCATACCCCAATTTGGGCATAGGTGGGCAGCAAACCAATGCAGCCCGTGGGAATGGCCATCATCAAAATCGCCGCCGCGAGCGACACCCGCCGCCCGTATTTGTCACCAATATAGCCAAACAACACCCCACCCAACGGGCGCGCCAGAAAACCCATGGCGAAAATGCCAAAGGTGGCCAGCAAATGCAGCTCGGCATTGCCTTCGGGGAAAAAGAGCTTGCTGATGGTCAAGGCCATATAGGCATAGAGGGCAAAATCAAACCACTCCAAGCCGTTGCCAATCATGCCCGACAAAATCACTTTACGCATATATTCTACCACCTGTTGGTTATTTTTATTGATTCTAATCATGGATTCTTAGCATAAATTGGTTTAATCCCACCACCAGAAACATTATGGTG
>JAIXRX010000065.1 GCA_027485005.1 Alphaproteobacteria bacterium | reverse complement strand
TTGCGTCAATCGGTGGCAAGCTCTGGTGGCACGACGGAAGCGGCCTTGCGCGTGCTGATGGCACCTGACACAGGTTTCGAGCCGTTGCTGCGGGATGCGGTGAAGGCGGCTGTTGATCGCGCGAAAGAGTTAGCTGAGTAAATAAATTAGCCGATTTTTTCGACTGCAAGCAAAAACCTCTTGCCCTTATGTTCGCGCTCTTCACAACGAACGATGCTGCCGGGTAAAAATTCCCATATTTCAGCTTCTGGGTCATAGTCGGAAGATACCAATACTTCAAAAAAACCATTCGCAAGGATGATAGCTTGCGTTGGGCTATAGGCTGCTTCATCTGTCAGCGGGATATAAATTTGTGTGGTTTGCATTTTCTGTACTCCAATCTAACGTAACTTCTCAGGGACCTGACCCGGTCTGCTGACTTGTAAAATATCTCCTGTTTCATCATCCCGTACAATGAAATCTTCACCCAATTCATAACCTGTTGCGCCGTTGGGAGGATTCACTTTATTGGGCGCATCATATGGTTCTCCGTCTTTAATTGTGCGAGAAATTTTTTCGGGTGTCCAATTGCCTTTCTCCAGACGATTTGACCATTTCGCAGGTGATTTATGCGAACCAAGCTGCCAATTTTTGCTTGCGTCTCGCTGCAAATTCCAAGCGCGCCACGCTGCCCTCAGCCGTCCGGCACTAAGCAAAGGCAGCAAGAGAAACTCAGGATAGACCGGTTCAAGCGGCGGATCGTCGATCTTGCTGGGGTCGGGCTTGGTGTAGGGAATTGCGGTGCAGCGGCAGTTGATTTCTTCGCCGGGATGGCCGGTGGCGGGTGGGTTATCCTAGGCAAAAATCTGGCCATCATTGGCGGCGTGGGAGGGGCGCACTTTTTCATCGCCTGAGGTAACCCAGATATAATGAGTGGTGGGGTGCGCGGCGGCATCTGATTTCAAAAAAACATCGATTGGGGTGCCACGGCGTAGATAGTGCACGAAGGCTTTTTCGTAGGTTTTTGAGGGAATACGCATGGGAGCCTCTGAAATTATATGTCCATAATTTCAGCATGCGGAGGATTCTAAAAACCCGGAAGGGGTAAAAGTAATATCCAAACAAAACCCCCTGCCAGCAAAGCTGACAGGGGGTTTTTAAATTAATAAAATAAAACTAAGTTAGGCCGCTTTGCCCTTTTTGGTTTTGGCTGCCGTCAGGGTCATCGCATCTTCGACCAGTGCTTCTTGTTCGCGTTGGTGGATTTTGAGATAGCCCGCTGCCGGAGACGCTGCTTCTTTACGGCCCACATATTTAATGCGGACGCTGGCGCGGTCTAATTCATCCAGCACATCCCCAATGCGTGGGCCAACAAAGCGCCAAGCACCCATATTTTCAGGCTCTTCTTGGCACCACACCACTTCCGCATTCGGGTAGCGTTTCAGCTCAGCTTCCACTTCACGCGCTGGGAATGGATAATATTGCTCCATACGCACAATCGCGATGTCTTTGGTGCCTTTGGCCTCACGCGCATCCAGCAAGTCGTAATAGACTTTACCACTGGTGAAGATCACGCGTTTGATGTCTTTGTCCGCCACCAATTTCTCGGTTTCTGGAATCACGCGTTGGAAGGTGGTTTTCGGACCAAAATCTTTCAGTGACGACACGCAACGCTTGTGACGCAGCAATGATTTTGGCGTCATGACAATCAGCGGCTTGCGGAAATCACGTTTGATTTGACGGCGCAGCGCGTGGAAGAAATTCGCAGGAGTGGTGCAGTTTACCACTTGCATATTGTCTTCCCCACATAGCTGCAAGAAGCGCTCGAGGCGCGCAGAGCTATGCTCTGGGCCTTGGCCTTCATAGCCATGCGGCAAGAGCATCACCAGGCCAGACATACGCAGCCATTTGATTTCACCGGACGCGATAAATTGGTCGATCACCACTTGTGCACCATTGGCGAAATCGCCGAATTGCGCTTCCCAAATCACCAGTGAATTAGGCTCGGTGAGTGAGTAGCCATATTCAAAGCCCAGCACTGCAAGCTCAGAGAGCGACGAGTTGAGCACTTCAAAATTGGCTTGGTCTTTGCCAAGTTGTTTGCCGATATTGTTGAGGAAGGTGTGTTTATTGCCATTTTCTTGGTCGGTAATCACCGAGTGGCGATGGCTGAAAGTCCCGCGTTCGCAATCTTGCCCTGAAAGGCGCACATCATGCCCTTCCATTAGCAAGCTGCCGAATGCTAACGCCTCACCCATGCTCCAATCCAAGCCTACGCCTTTTTCCAGCATGTCTTGTTTGTCTTTGAGTTGGCGAGTGATTTTGCTGTTGATGTTGAAACCTTCTGGCACCACCGTCAAAGCATTGCCCACGGCTTTCAGTGTTTTTTCGTCCACGCCGGTATTGCCCGCCGCATGTTCCACACCCACCGCAGGGCGTTTCAGGCCTTGCCAGCTGCCTTCCAGCCAGTCGGCTTTGTTTGGCACATAGGTTTTGCCTGCTTCGTATGATTTCTCGAAACGGTCTTTCAATGCGGCCATTTGCGCGTCGAGTTCTGTTTGAGAAAGCGTGCCGTTGCTGACGAGCTTTTGTGCATATTGCAGTGGCGAAGAAATTTTTTGCTTAATCGCTTTATACATTTGTGGCTGGGTGAACATTGGTTCATCCGATTCATTATGGCCATATTTGCGGTAGCAGATAATATCTACCACCACGTCGCGCTTAAATTCCTGACGGAATTCAGTGGCCACTTTACACACAAATGCCACGGCTTCTGCGTCGTCACCATTCACGTGGAAAATCGGGGCGTCCACCATTTTGGCCACGTCCGTTGGGTATGGCGTGAAGCGTGATTGGCGCGGGTTGGTGGTGAAACCAATTTGGTTATTCACGATGATATGCACCGTGCCACCCGTGCGGTAACCTTTGAGTTCCGCGAGTGACAGGGTTTCTGGCACCGAGCCTTGGCCAGCAAAAGCCGCGTCACCATGTAGCAAAATGCTAAGCACTTTGTCTTTACGGTCGAGGTCTTTTTTCTGGGTCAATTTCGCACGCGCTTTGCCGACCACCACAGGGTTTACCACTTCCAAGTGGGAAGGGTTGGCGTTGAGTGACAAATGCATGGTTTTGCCATTGCGCATGGTGCGGTCTGATGACGCGCCAAGATGGTATTTCACGTCACCCGAAGAACCAATCGATTCAGGGAAATCGAGATTGCCGTGGAAGATTGACAAGAGTTCAGTATATGGCTTGCCCATGATGGTGGTGAGCACGTTCATACGGCCGCGATGTGGCATGCCGATGATGATTTCTTC
>JAIXRX010000013.1 GCA_027485005.1 Alphaproteobacteria bacterium | reverse complement strand
GCGATGTTGTAATTATTTAAGCCAGAATAAAAGAGGGCAGATCGCGCTTGTGCCTGTGAGCGTATAGGTTGCCGTGCTTGCCACGTCCGAGCTGGAGCACCCTGCAACAAGCGTGGCATTAGGAGCAGAAATGGTTCCTGTTCCTGGTTTTCCATCATCAAATTTACTATCGATTGATGCGGCTTCTACAGGAGTCAGTGGAAAAGCGTAAGGGGTTGTTCCATAGGCTTGAAAATAATGTCCATACATACTGAATGTCCAAGACCAACCAGGGCTATATCCCATTGAGAAAAATCCGTTCATGCGGTGGGCTGGTAAGTTTGAGCCAGCGACCACTGCTGTTGCAATCGTTGCGGTCGCAGGTAACCCTGTGTAGCCGCCAGGAAGAAGCCCGGCTAGTGAGAGATGTTCCCATGCGCGGAAATATTCATTTGTTGCAGGCGTTACCCAATCAGAGAATGCAATTTGTCCATCGCCATTTCCATTACAAGTGCCAGTGGCATTGCCACCGACAGCGCCTGGGCAGGTTTCTGCTGTCCAATAGGCAGTGGCGTTTGCCATGTCTCCAGGTAACGCATTATATTTGAGTTTAAAGGTATTAACAGCCACCTTGTACTTATTGGTATCCGCATAAAGGCTGTTAACTTCACTGGCTTTGATTAGGTCTTGCCCCGTTAAAATACCACCGGTTATTAAGCCGATAATTACCAGAACAATGGCGAGTTCAACCAGCGAAAATCCATGCTTCTTAAGATTCTGTGACATCACGATGCCCTTCAGTTGGAACAATTAATCAAGTGAGTATAGCGGATTCTCTACCGATCCACTACTTCTTTGACTTTGCTGGCCAGCTGCTTGAGCGTGAAAGGCTTGGGCAAGAAGTCAAATTGGCGCTTGTCTTGATAATGATTCAGCACATCTTCCGCATAGCCAGACATAAAAATTAAACGCACATGTGGGTGGGTTTTCAGAAGTTCTTCGACCATCTCTGGGCCGTTCATGCCCGGCATAATCACGTCGCTCAACACCACCTGAATAGCGTCGCCATGTTCGGCGGCAACTTCCAGTGCGGCTTCTCCACAATCCGCTTCCAGCACAGTATAGCCCTTGTTGCGGAGTGCGCGCGCTGCAAAAGTGCGCACGGGCGTTTCATCTTCTACCAATAAAATAGTCCCCACACCTGAAAGATCTTCACCTTTATAGCTCTCAGCAACTTTTTCGGGTGCTATCTGCTTAGGGGTTTCTTCGTTATATCGCTTAAAGAACAAGCTAAAATTAGTTCCAACATCTTGTGTGGTTTTCACATACACATAGCCGCCCGTTTGTTTCACAATGCCGTAAACAGTAGACAGCCCAAGCCCAGTGCCAGAGCCAATTTCTTTGGTTGAGAAGAACGGCTCGAAAATCTTTTGTACAATCTCTAGTGGAATGCCAGTGCCTGTATCAATCATTTCCACCAGAATATATTCTCCTTCACTAATATTTTCATCGTCGGAAGGGGTAATCAGGCTAGGGTCCAGTTTATAGTCTTTGGTAACATTAACCACGCTAGTTTGAATGGTCAGCGCGCCATTGCCTTTATTAGCGCTATTCATAGCGTCACGCGCATTAACCGCCAGATTGATAAGCACTTGCTCCAGCTGCCCTTGGTCGGCTTTCACCATACCAATATCACGGCCATGAGTCATTTTAAGTTCAATGTTTTCGCCAAGCAATCGGCGCAGCAGGTGTGATATATCGGCCAGCACATCGGTCATATCTAGCAATTTTGGTTGCAACGTCTGTCGGCGCGAGAATGCCAGTAGTTGACGCACCAGATTTGCTGCTCGGTTGGCATTCTGTTTAATTTGCATAATATCCGCAAAGGATTGATCCCCTGCGGGATGGCGCATCAGAAGAAGATCACAAAAACCAATCATGGCCGTGAGCAAGTTATTAAAGTCATGGGCAATCCCGCCTGCGAGCTGTCCAACAGCCTGCATCTTTTGTGAGTGGGCGAAACGCATTTCTAAGCTTTTCTGTTCGGTCACATCCGTCCAATGCGAAATCAGAAATGATTGGTTTTCGCACGCCCACAAAGCCGCAGAAAGTAAGCAGCTCTTTGCTTCATTTCCCGCCATTTTAACATCAATATCCTGAGCGTGATCGCCTTGCCAGATTTTTTCAATATAGTTCGCAACGCTCGTATGATCATTGTCGTCTACCAGCATTTTCCACTCAGAAACATTACTGTGAGTGGTTGCGGGAAAGTTATGTGCCAATACCTTGCCCGATTTATCCAAGATAGCAATCAGGTGGGGGAGGGCGTGGATCCAAGAAAAAGAAAAAGACATAATGATTTATAAAGAGGGGCTAGGAGGAGAAAAAGAAACAAACCCGATATAGCCAGAACTATCGAGGGCAATAAATTTCATATAGGCAGGAATTAACGTGCCGGACTGATGCAACAGCGTGATGTCACCAGAATAATCGTCTTGTGGTGGGTGATGTAAATTACTCAAGCCCACCTTATAAAAGAGCGTATGGAATGGCAGCCCTTCAATGTTTGAATAGTTAAGTTTTTCAAGAAGCGATGCAGATGCGCAAACATAATTTCCTATTTTGTCTAATACAAAGAATGGTAAATTAGTTTGTGAAGCCCATTGTTGTACAGATGTGAGGGTATTCGCTGTGACGTTGGCAGGTGACGCCAACGTTTGTACCTCGGCAGTGCCACTGCGCTTTTCTACAAATTCGCGGCCACGTAATAGGAAATAACCTTTAGGTTTAGGCAGCAAGTCGACGTTGATAACATACTTATTTGCCCCGTCTGATGTCACCAGAGGAATCATAATTAGGCCGTTTTTTTCAGCGCTCAATAGATCGCTCAGTTCTTTTTCAAGCGCACGAGGGAACACATTGCGCTGCAGCATTTCGTCGAGTGTACTAATCTGACGGGTTGCTTGAGGAAAAAGCCGTTGAAAGCCTGGATCAAAATATACTAGCCCACCGTCGCGTTTAAAAATTAGGCAGAAACGACTTTGAATGCGTGCCGCCGAGGCAAGCATGGCGTTTTGAAATTCACTCATGAGAAGCATATCTTTTTGTTGCTGTAATCGTGCCATCCCAAGGGAAATAGCAATCGCGACGACCACAAATAAAGAAATGGCATATACCACAGGTGCTTCTTCAATGGGGAATTGCCATGCGGCAACAAGCAGCGCCAAGAACGTCATAAGAATAAGGCTAATAGTTGGCAACAAAAGCCCAATCTGTTGCCGGATGGCAAAGTCAGGTTCATGCAATTGTTGTTGAATATTCTCTATTGTTCTCATGAAGCACTTATAGCGCATGCAGCGCTTGGGTTCTAGCGTCTTTTGCTGGATGGACTCATGTTTGGCGCTTTGGGCGCATTTTTGCCACGCAACTTATAAACATAGCCAATAATCTCAGCTACGGCTTTATAATGTTCCATTTTAATAAACTCATCCACATCTACTGAATCATAAATCATGCGCGCTACGGGTGGATTTCGGACAACAATAATTTTGTGCTCTTCCCCAATCTCGCGGATACGAAGTGCCACTTTATCTGCGCCCTTGGCTAGTAATTTTGGTGCTTGCATGCTACTCGGGTCATATTGCAGCGCCACTGCAAAGTGGGTTGGGTTCGTGATAATAACATCGGCCTTTGGTACATCTGCCATCATGCGTTTGCGCGCACGTTCACGGCGAATCCCGCGTAGTCGTTGTTTGACATGTGGGTCGCCCTCTTGCTGCTTATATTCATCTTTGGTTTCTTGTTTGGTCATGCGCAGACGTTTGTAAAAGTCAAAACGCTGATAGAGATAGTCGGCCATGGAAAGGAAAAATAAAGTGATAGTGACAGCCACTAGAATGCGCATAGTGGCATGCTCAAGAAACGCTAGTAGTCCAAAAGTGTCGCCATCCATTAATGGCATAAGGTAACTGAATTCAGATCTAAGAATATGGTATATAATATAACCAATGAAGCAGATTTTCAGGATGCCTTTGAAGAACTCAACAAAAGATTTACCAGAAAAAATACGCTTAAATCCGCTGACAGGAGAAATACGGCTAACTTGTGGCTTGAGCGGCTCTGCAGAAAAAACAAAGGGTCGTTGCACTGTGCCAGCAATCAGTGCCACCAGCACCATGACGGCAAATGGAATCGCCATCCATCCTAGCATGTTCCATGCAAGGTCATTCATGAGATAGCCAATGGCGGTGGTATCCATCTGTATGCTGTCTGGCCGAGTAATATAGCCTGCCAAACCACCGCTAATGCGTTGCATTAGCCACGCAGCTACCCACGCCATAAAAAAAGTGAGCCCAAGCATTAAGAAAAAATTTGAAATCTCTCGCGAGGAAAAGACTTGTCCTTTTTTGAAAGAGTCCTCGATTTTCTTTTGACTGGCATCCTCTGTTTTAGAGGCATCATCCTCTTCTTCTGACATGCACCCTCCTTATTGTGGAATCAAGGTGGTGAGCGCATTTTCTACATATTCTAGATACCATAAAAATAGTCCGCCAACCGTGGCGGTAATCAGAAAGAAGGTAAAAAGTATTTGTGCGGGCATTAACAAAAAGAAAACCTGCATGGTAGGCATAAGACGTGAAAGAATGCCGCCACCCACGTTAATTAACATAGTCACAACCACAATCGGAGCTGAGAGCTGTAGGGCAAGGCTGAAGCTGGTTCTAAGTAATTCAGTGTAGGCGGTGAGCATATCGGAGGGGGGAGGGAAGCCCCCGACTAAAAATGTGTCATACGAGACATAAAGCGAGCGAAT
Organism: Alphaproteobacteria bacterium; assembly: GCA_027485005.1. GTDB lineage: Bacteria > Pseudomonadota > Alphaproteobacteria > Rickettsiales > JAIXRX01 > JAIXRX01. Next base: position 7,525 of record JAIXRX010000013.1, on the reverse strand, counting down.
GATGAGATGATGAAAATCCATCACAAACCACAGTACAATCGCTGTTATACTCAACATATTGCCAATCACTGTTCCTTGGCTAGCTTGATTGACATCAAACATCATAGCGGCGGCCAAGCCTGATTGAATTGAAATAATGGTGCCGAGAGTATGGATGGTGGCAATCAAAATACGGCAAAGCATGGCAATGAAAACGCCCACGGTTGCCTCAGCAATTAGTAAGCTTCCTAGTGCAAATCCGCTCGTTGGCATGGCAACGTTCATGCTGTGCACCAGCGGCATCATGATTAAAGAGATAGATAGCGCAAGGCTTAAGCGCACCCACACAGGCACATAAATTTCTCCAAAGCCTGGTAGTAACATCATGCACGTACCCAAGCGGCTGAAGGCCAGCATGAATGCAAAAATATGACTAACAAGCAGTTGTTCGATCATGAGACCCGCGCCGTTTTGAAAGGTTGAGGCATCCTAGCGGTCTTCTTTGCCAATTTCTACCATGCGTGTGAAAAGACTATGAGAATAGTCCGTCATCTGTGAAATCATAAAGGGGGCCAGTGCCATCAACAGAAAGAAAAGTGCCAGCATTTTAGGTACAAAAGTCAGTGTCATTTCCTGAATCTGAGTCAGGGCTTGTAGGAGGGAAATCGCTAAGCCGACAATCAACGCGCACAGCATTAAAGGGGCGGAAAGTTTGATGAGAAGCCACATGGCATCTCGCATCACATCAACCACTTCAATGGCATTCATGGGGCTATTTCCGCTTGGTTAAATCGGCATTTTGATAATATCTTGATAGGCGTTAATCACTTTGTCGCGTACGGCTACAATGGTATTAACTGCCAGTTCTGCCTGTGTCACAGAATTTACCAGCTCATGCAACGGAATTTTCCCCGCAATGCCTTTAAGGCTTGCTTGCTCACCTGCATAAGTTGATTGTTTGGCGCTTTGCATGGCGCTGCCCACCATGTCCATAAAGCCAGAAGCGTCCACCGAAGGGGTGCTTGCCGTTTGCGTGCTATCTTGGGTCGCGGTGCTATTCGGGGTTTGAATATTGGCAATTTGACGATAGGCGCCAGCGGCCTGTGCTGCATTGATACTCATAGATAACCTCCGTCTAATTTTTTATTTTATGTTTAATTGCGTAACATGCCCACGGTTTGCATCAACAGATTTTTTGATGTTTCCACCACATTGAGGTTCGCCTCATAGGAGCTGCGAGCTTCGCGCATATCCATCATTTCTACCATGGAGTTAACATTAGGCATTAATACATAGCCTTGTTCGTCGGCGGCAGGATGGCTTGGATCATATTTTCTAATGGCATTTGACTTGTCCACTCCTTCGCGTGCAACGGCTACTTTTTCTACACCCAATTCACGGTCGAGAACATTTTTGAAGAAAATGGTTTTGCGTTGATAGGGCATTTCCCCTGGTGCGCGTCCGGTTGAATTAGCGTTGGCGATATTTTGAGATACCACGCGGAGCCGCTGGCTTTGAGCCTGCATGCCGCTAGCGGCGATATCCATTGAAGCCATTAAATCTTGTGGCATATGTACCTCCTTTTTATCCTATAACCTGTTAAAAACTAGCGCGAACCTGCCGCAGTTTTCATCATGGCTGCATATTTCATGTATATATTGGTAGCCGTTTGGTATTCGAGTGAATTTTGTGACATTTTACGTTGTTCTTCTTCAAGGTTGATACTGCTTTTGGTGGGGGTTGTTTCAAAAGGCTTACGTAATTTTTCAACGCCATAAGGGCCAGAGGGAAGGGCAGGCTGCTGATGGGCAGCATTAGTGGTTTTCATTGACATGCGGCCGCTGGCAGCTTCAGCCAGACGATTGAAATCAAGTGGCTTGAGATCTTGCGATTGCGCGCCCGGCATCGAGTGTTGCGCGATGTTTTGGGCCAAAACTGCCTGACGCTGGCTATTGTAGGCCATGCGGGTTTGCAGCATTTGAAAGAGAACTAAGTTATTATCCATGATTTCACTATATCACCTTCGAATTATTATAAAATAGGCAAAAATTACCTAGTTTGTTTGGTGTTTGTTTTTCTGTGCAATTATGTTATGCACGAATATAGATAAGCAAGCGGAGTGCCAATCCGCATTTCCAATCAACCCGCTGGTAAAAGCGGGGGGCAAAATGAGCAAGGAGTGCCATGTTATACCTATCTAGAAAAATCGGGGAATCGATTGTCATCAATAATAATATTGAGCTGACAATTGTTGAGGTGCGTGGCCGTTCTGTGAAGCTGGGCTTTGTTTTTCCGCCAGAAGCCACAGTATTACGCAAAGAAATTCATGATAAAATTTCTGCTGAAAACATGGCGGCATCCCAGTCGAACATGCTCAGCGAAGAAGATTTGATGAACGCATTGTCTGCTTGGCAGGATGAGGATAATAAATAGCATGAGTGGGGATGAAGCGGTTGAACAAACAGGGGTGGGCGGGCAAAAAATGCCTATGGCTGTTGCGCTGAAGTATGATCGCGGAAACGATCCTGCCCCACGTATTACTGCTTCTGGTAAAGGGGCTATCGCAGAGCAGATTGTTCAGTTGGCCTTTGCGAATGGTGTTAAGGTGCGCCAAGATGCACCGTTAGTTGAAATATTATCGATGATTGAAGTGGACTCGCTGATACCGCTGGAGGCTTATGCTGCTGTAGCAGAGATTTTGTCCTATGTTTATAAGGCAAATAGCGCTGAGCGTTACGCACAAGAAGTCTCGGCGCGTAAACTAAATGAGCAACAGGTGATCGATGAAGCGGGGCTGCTCTAATGACAAAAGGACCACTAAAACTCAACGAACTGCAACAGATTGAAGACCCAAAAGCCTTGTTGGAAGCGCTGGAAGATTTAGTAAGTCAGTTGCAAATGTGGTTGGCATCGGGTTCGTCTGTGCAGCTTGAGGGGTTGGATGGTCATGTGGCACGTTTGTGCAAAGGAATTATGGGGCTACCTGAAGAGACGGGTAAGTTACTTGCGCCGCGCTTAGAGTCTTTAGCCCAGCAGTTAGGAAATGTAGGGACGGCCATGCAATTGGAGCGCACGCATATTCAAGATGAGTTGGCGCAAATGCAGCAAGTGCGCAAGGCTCATCAGGCCTACGGCAAGGCATCTCATCCCAAAAAAGGCGAGTAGTTGATATGGAATTTGCGGGTGCACAATTTGTGGCGGCATGTGTTTTGGTTTTTGGAGTACTTGGGGCTTTATGGCTTTATGCCAAGCGTGGTGCGTTGCCCGCCGTTCGTGCCTCTGGCCGAGCACTGAAACTCGAAGAAACCTTGTTTATTGATGCGCGTCACAAGTTAGTGCGTGTGCGCCATGAGCAAACGGTTTTATTAATATTAGTGGGTCCAAATGGTGCGCAGATTGTGCCAGCCGATGCCGCCCCACAACCATTGCCGTAGGAGCAGAGCCATGCGTAAATCTCGAATCATTGCTGGCGTCTTCGCAGGCCTTTGTGTTGCACTTCCATTACTCGCCCATGCACAAGGGCTTTCCGTAAATTTGGGGGATATGAGCGGAGAAATGGCGGGCTCGACTTCCGCGCGTATGATACAGTTATTTTTGCTAATTACGGTCTTATCCATTGCGCCGTCAATTTTAGTCATGATGACTTCTTTCACGCGGATTGTCGTGGTGCTTTCGTTCTTGCGAAGTGCCATCGGGATTCAGACCACGCCACCGAATCAGGTGATTGTGGGGCTGGCTATGTTTCTAACATTGTTTGTCATGATGCCTGTCTTCCAAACGTCTTATAATGAAGGTATTAAGCCGCTAATCGAAGAAAAAATAACGGAAGAGGAGGCGCTGCCAAAAGTGGCCGAACCCTTCCGTGGCTTTATGCTTAAGCATGTGCGTGACAAAGACATTGAGCTGTTCATGCAAATGGTGCCAGATCTCAAAGTAGAGTCAGCAGAACAAACGCCTTATCATGTCTTGATTCCTGCATTTATGTTGTCTGAGCTTAAACGTGCGTTTGAAATTGGCTTCTTACTATTCATCCCATTTTTGGTCATTGATATGTTGGTGGCGTCCATTCTGATGTCGATGGGGATGATGATGTTGCCGCCTGCGCTGATTTCACTGCCATTCAAGCTCATTTTCTTTGTGTTGGTCGATGGTTGGTACATGTTGGCGGGCAGTTTGGTGAAAAGCTATGGTGTTTAAGCAAATTTTTACTACTCTTATCTATCTCTTTGCGGCATCGCTTGCCTTTATTATGTTTAGCGGCGTGATTGCAATTGCGTTGGTGGTGTTGGTGCTAGGCAGTATTTATTGGCGTTGGCGCTTGCGGCGCTCGGTCAATCAATTCAACAGCGCATTTTATCGCTCTTCCTCTATGTCTTCTGAGGCGCCTTCAGACGTTAATGTTGTTGAGGGAGAGTTTCAGGTGATTGAGCCTCTCGAAGGTGTGTTGCCCGAGGGCACGAAAAACCCCAAAAGTTAACGGCTTTAAAGTTTCGTGTAGAATTTTTGTGCAAAATATGTTAATTATGACAGAACAATGACATAAAAAATAAATATAACAGGGGGTGCATTGGTGGCTTCTATAGTTCCATGCAAAAATAAAAATCATAAGGCCAAGTCTGGATTCACTCTAATTGAGTTATCCATTGTGCTGGCTATTATTGGTGTGGTGCTTGCGAGCGGTCTATCTGTTTATGGCAATCGCATTGCTGCCGAAAGAGCTCAAGAAACTGCCCGCCGTCTGAATATGATTGAGGATGCGCTTTTACTTTTTCGGCGTACCAATGGCAGGCTGCCATTTCCAGCAAATGGCGCCACGCTCACTGGTAGTACGCTGGGTGTAGAAAGTAGCACTGTCACCACTGGATTGGTATTAAGTGGCAGTGCTTATATTGGAGTGGTGCCCACGCGTACGCTTAATTTACCCGATAGTATGATGTTAGACGCCTATGGCATGAAAATCACCTATGCTGTAGATGGTGATTGTACAGTTAGTTGGTTGACCGCTTGTGGCGATACCACAGTGACAACTAATATTCGTATCAATGATGCGTCTGGGACATCTCGTACTGTTGCTTCAACGGGAATGCCTGTATACGCACTAGTTAGCCATGGGCCGAATATGCGTGGAGGATGGCAACAAAAAGTAGCAGCACAACTTGGCGCAGCTCCTCCAGGAACAGTGTACGGGAGTACGCTAGAAGCAGAGAATGCCAATTTGGATTATATTTTCCGTGACATGATGATTCAAGAAACGGGCGTAGCCACCACCCAGTTCGATGATTTTGTGCGCTGGAAAGTTAAAAACCAGCTATGATAAAAAGCTTCCTTGCCTCCCTTTCTGTTACATACCGTCGCTCCAGCGAACGTGGGTTTTCGATGTTGCTGATGGCGGTGGTGGTAACAATCATTGGGATGGCGGTGGCTTCTTTATTGCCGGATGATGTCGCAAGTCAGAAAGCCAAGGTCGAAGAGACACAGCGTCGATTAAAAATCATTCGTGATGCAATACATGTTTATATGCAAGTACCTACAAACACAGTTAATCGCATCCCTTGCCCGTCTGCTACACTCACTGGCTCACTGACATCATCTGCTCCGCCATCAGAAGGAGTGTGTGGAACTTCGGGAGTGCGTGTTGGTGCGGTACCAGTCAAAGATTTGAATTTATCAGATGACATGGTACTTGACGCATGGGGAAACAAAATCCGCTATGTGGTCGACATGGCCTATACGGATACGTCTGCCACAGGTACGACACCTGTCTTTATTTCAAGCAGTATTGTTGTGCAGGGTAATGGCTACCCACCCCGCTATTCCAATGGAAAATTATTTTATAATGGCGGTATGGGGCAGGTGCCGATTGCTCTACTGATTAGTTCGGGTGCAGATGGTGCTGGGGCTTACAATAAAACAGGAAGTAAAAATCCTGATGCAGTAAGCACCAGTTTGCAGCGCGAAAATCAAGAAGAGCTATCGGCTAATAATATATTTTTCGTGGATGTTTTTTATCCCGATCAGCCCGATGGTAAGAACGATGATATTGTTGATGGGATTTTTAATTTTGGTTATAAAAATTGTGAGCCAGCCACTCCTTGCGCAGACGATATGAGTGGGCTTCCCGTCGGCTGTGTTGCTGGTCTAGGGCCAATTCAATCGATTGCCGATGGTGAGTTTGTGCATGGCGCCACGCGCACTGCGACTTGTCGTACTACAGGAACGCGCACGTTAACATGCAGCAACGGCATATGGATGTTGTCAGGAGGGGCATGCACATGATGAACCATAAAAGAAAAAATCGTGCAGGATTTGCACTCGTCGAATTAGCCATTGTGCTGGGGATTGTTTCCTTGCTGGTGGGAGGGGCGGTCGCGACCTCAAATGTTTTGCAAGGTTCCAAAGAAAATGCGGTCCGTAAAGAGATTGCAGATATTCACACAGCTTATAAAGATTATCGCGGAAAATACGGTAGCATGCCGGGTGATACCAACAATGCGGAAACGCTCTTTGTGGGCGGTTCAGGAAGCAATGGCGATGGTAATGGTAAGCTAAATTTATATCCACTCGAATATAACGCCTTCTGGACACATCTTTCGCTCGCGCAACTCATTAAAGGTTCTTACAGTATTTTTGCTACAGGTCCCGGCGCGCTCTACCCTGCCAGTGTTCTCGGAGGTGGTTCTGGTTATACAATGACGACTCGCTCGCCAGATCGCGCCGTGCTGCAATTATGTTTGAATGGCAATCCGTCGGGTTCTGGGCCACTCACACCCGAGCAACTTAAAAAATTAGATGAGCAACTGGATGATGGCAATCCCACTTCAGGCCGCATTGTGGTTGAACCAGCCAATGGTGTAGCTGCAACACAATGTGTTATTGGTGGAGCTTACAATAGCGCCAATACTCTTGCTCAATGTAACTTGTTGTATGTGGTGGAAGGAGCTAATTTTACGAATTATCAGATATCTGGCAATGGTGTAGCCTCTTGCGGTACGCTGACTGCGCCAACCGCTGCTGATTATGTGTGGGATATGGGGGCATGGGGTAGCTGTGGAAGCTGTGCTTGGCAGGCCGGCACACCAACTAATTCTGGTACCTGTGGCCCAGTGACGCAAACCACACCTTACAGCTGTCCAGTTGGTTGTTCGGGTAGTCAGACGCGCAGTGTGCAATGTATTAATGCACAAACAGGGGGAGTAGTTGCGAACGCTAATTGTGCAGGTTCTACTCCTGCGGTTACCCGTTCTTGTTCTGGCATTTGCCCAGAGCCTGCCCCTGTGACCCAAAGTACCGTTAATTTAGGCTCGTGTGAAACTTATTCTTGGTATCAGCAACCTTCAGTGGGTTCATGCAGTGCTCCGGCATCATCTTGGACACCTTCAGCTTGGTCTGGTTGCAATACCCTAGACACCAGCTGCCCACGTAATGGAACCCAAACTCGCACCGTTAGCTGTACTCAGCCAACGGGAACAATAACAACGACCTATACGGTGGTATGTCGTCGGGACAGTGATAATGCTGTAGTGGCGGATGGAAATTGTTCTGGGGG
>JAIXRX010000070.1 GCA_027485005.1 Alphaproteobacteria bacterium | reverse complement strand
GAGGTATAGCGCTCGGTCATATGCATAAAGCGAATCACCAGCTCGGCATCAAACCCATCTTCGCGGCGCGTCAGAATCCGCGCGGCTTTGCACCATGGCAAAAATTCTGGATAGCGCGTTACATCTGCGACCAAATCAAACAGTTGGTGCGGGGAGTAGGGCGAAAATTCTTCCGAGTGGAGGGTTGGCATAGCTAATCTACAATATTTAAAAGACGATAATTTATGAGCGCCCAACTTATACCAATAAAAGTAAGCTGAATAGCATAGGCGAAGGGAATGCTGATGAGCATAATGAAAAGAGATAAGTCGCCGCCATTATGAAAAATAATCGCAGTCGTACAAAATAAAACTCCTGCATGCGTCAACGGCAGCCAAAAACTTTTCTGCATTAGACGTTTGACAGGGAGATGTTTGTTTTTCCAATAGAGAAAAGGCATCATCACTAACCAGCCCGAGAGCGCTGCTAACGTAAACTCAATGTGGGATTTACTCCATCCGTCCAGAGAAACAACAGCCGCGATGACGAGAATAGGAAATAACAAACCTGCGATAAACCATGCTCTAGTGGAGATGGTGCAGAGAGGAGAGGGTTTTTTGGAGGGCAGTTCTGTCATGGCTAGTCCACGATAATGATTTTGTTTTTTTTGATGCTGCTCAATACTTTTTGACGATAGCTATATGCAAAAACATAGCCTGCAGCCAATGTAAATGGTGCAGAAAAGAACATAATTAAAACGGCGGTTGGCAGTGCGTCTAAAATTTTAGCGCCATCGGTAATAAACTGATAAAGCCCCAACAGCATTTCAGCTGAGAAAATAAAAACTGAATAATAAAGGGTATGATAATATGGAAGCTTGTATGTGAATGCGATGAGTTCATCAAACGAGCAGTTTACAAGTTTTTTATAAACAAAAGGTGCGGCCACTGAGTAAGGCAACAGAAAGATGGCGATGATTCCACACCAAGTTACTGGCTCAATAAATAATATCGGCAGCGAGAAAATAGAAATGATGATGATGGGCCATAGCAGCCCCCATTTCAAAATGACTTTAGATGAAATAGGGACAGCATTTGATGGCATTAAATTTTCTCTGCTAATTGCTTTTCCCGTGCGGTGCGCATTTCGGCAAAGTCGCGGTCGGCGTGGTAGCTGGAGCGGGTGAGAGGCGAGGACGCCACCATCAAGAAGCCCTTCACCTTTGCCATGCGTTTATAATATTCAAATTCTTCTGGCTCCACATAGCGCTGAATTTGCGCGTGTTTTGGTGTGGGTTGCAGATATTGCCCGATGGTGATGAAGTCCACGTCGGCGGCGCGCAAATCGTCCATCACTTGCAGTACTTCTTCTTTCATCTCGCCCAAACCCACCATCAGTCCCGATTTGGTGAAGATGCTAGGGTTGCGTTCTTTAATGGATTTCAGCAAATGCAGCGAGTTAAAATAACGTGCGCCTGGACGAATGGTTTTGTAAAGTCTCGGCACAGTTTCGATGTTATGATTGAACACATCAGGCCGCGCATTGGCAATCACATCAATGGTGATTTTTTCGTCTTTACGCAAAAAGTCTGGCGTTAAAATTTCCACGGTAGTGTTGGGGTTGAGCGCGCGTACTTTCGCAATCGTCTCTGCAAAATGTTGCGCGCCACCATCTTCTAAATCATCCCGATCCACCGAAGTAATCACCACATGGTTCAGGCCCATTTGCACCACCGCTTCTGCCACATTATGTGGCTCATGCGGGTTCACCGTATTGGGCACGCCGGTTTTGATGTTACAAAACGCACAAGCACGTGTGCAGGTATCGCCTAAAATCATAACGGTGGCGTGTTTTTTGCTCCAGCATTCTCCAATATTCGGGCAAGCGGCTTCCTCGCATACTGTGTGTAGCTTTTTGCTACGCATCATCTCAGTGGTGTTTTGAAATTCTTTAGAGGTCGGTGCCTTTACGCGGATCCATGAGGGTTTGCGCAGTTTGGGTGCGCCTTCTGGCAAAGCGGGAGTGGGAGCGGCAATATCAGACATTTTAGAACCCATCTAAAAAATTGAGGGAGATTGGCTTTTCTATAGTCTTGTATGGGGCAGAAATAAATAGATTTTTAGGATAAATCGCCAAATAAACTTGCATTTTATTCTCAATCCCTTAAGTAAACGTCCCTTGTATTGATTTTTTTTCTATTAAAAAGGAGTTCCCATGGCTCGCGTGACCGTTGAAGATTGCATTTTGAACGTGCCTAACCGTTTTGAGCTGGTCTCTTTGGCTGCTGCCCGTGCGCGCCAAATCTGCGCAGGAAATCCACTCACCGTGGACCGCGACAATGACAAAGACGCTGTAGTGTCTTTGCGTGAAATTGCGGACAAAACAATTGATATGTCTGCCTTGCAGGAAGACCTGATTCAAGGCTTCCAGAAGCGTTCTCTGATTGAGCGTTTGGAGCATGAGCAACAAATGGAACGCATGAAAGATTCTGCGGGTGAAGATGAAGGCGAAGTGGCTGAAGTGTTCAAAGATGCTGCTAAAATCGGCATCGCAAAAGTGGCCGCTGTTTCAGAAGATGACGATGGCGATTTCGCTTTCGGCGGCGACGATGTGGATGCAGAAGATTAGTCTTCCCACCCTTTCAGCATAACAAAAAACCCGAGACGCTTTCGTTTCGGGTTTTTTTGTGTTAGCCCAATGCCAATCTAATTTTTTACCCGTATGAGAAACCCAATGAACAACGCACAAACCATTATTGAAACCGCATGGGAAAACCGCACCGAACTGAACGCTAACACCAAAGGTGAAGTACGTGATGCAGTGGATTTCGCACTCGCGCAATTAGACGCGGGCGCACTGCGCGTGGCCAGCAAAGAAAGCGGCGCGTGGGTGGTGCATCAATGGCTGAAGAAAGCCGTGCTGCTTTCGTTTCGTCTGAACGACAATGCGCTCATCAGTCACGGCCCTTCTCAGCCGACGTCTGCGGCGGATGGCGGCGTGCGTGTGGCTAGCTATTGGTATGACAAAGTGCCATCTAAATTTTTGGGCTGGGACGAAGCGCGCTTTGCCCAAAGTGGCGTGCGCGCAGTCCCGGGTTCGTTTGCGCGTCATTCATCTTATATTGCAAAAAATGTGGTGCTGATGCCGAGCTTTGTGAATGTGGGCGCCTATGTGGATGAAGGCACAATGGTGGACACATGGGTGACGATTGGTTCTTGCGCGCAGATTGGCAAAAACTGCCATATTTCTGGCGGCGTGGGCATTGGTGGTGTGCTGGAGCCGCTGCAAGCTGGCCCCGTGATTATTGAAGATAATTGCTTTATTGGCGCGCGTTCGGAAGTGGCGGAAGGTGTCGTCGTCGAAGAAGGCTCGGTGCTTTCCATGGGCGTATTCCTTGGGGCTTCTACCAAAATTATTGACCGCGCGACGGGCGAAATTTTCATGGGCCGTGTGCCGGCTTATTCCGTGGTGGTGCCAGGCAGCTTGCCTGGTAAAAACGCGGGCGATCCGTCTTTATATTGCGCGGTGATTGTGAAGCGTGTGGATGCGCAAACCCGCAGCAAAACGGGCATCAACGAACTATTGCGCGGGGAATAGATGGCCACCGACGTTCTCGCTCTTGCGCAAGCACTGATTCGCTGCCCGTCTGTCACACCGGTGGAAGCAGGTGCGCTCGACGTGGTGGAAAGTATGCTCAAGCCGCTTGGTTTTGTGTGTACGCGCCAGACGTTTGAAGGCGATGGCGGGGAACGCACGGAAAATCTCTATGCACGTTTTGGCACCAGCGCGCCAAATCTCTGCTTTGCAGGGCATGTGGATGTGGTGACAGTGGGTGACCCCAACAAATGGTCGCATCCGCCATTTAATGCCACCGTGCATGACGGCAAACTCATTGGCCGTGGCGCATGCGACATGAAAGCCGCGATTGCCGCGATGTTGACCGCTACTGAAAATTTTGTAAAAGCAGGAAGTTTCAGCGGCAGTATCAGCTTTTTGATAACCTGCGACGAAGAAGGCCGCGCGATTAATGGTACGCGCAAAATGCTGGAATATATCACGCAGCTTGGTGAGAAAATTGACGGCTGTGTGGTGGGTGAACCGACGAGCGAGCATGTGCAGGGTGACATCATTAAAATTGGCCGCCGCGGTAGCATCAATACGCATGTGGTTTCGCATGGCAAGCAAGGCCATGTGGCTTATCCGCATTTAGCGGAAAACCCAGTGCCAGCATTGCTTGATTTTTTACATGCTGTTCAGCATCACGTTTTTGATGCAGGCTCAGAATTTTTTCCCGCGAGCCATTTAGAAATCACGACAATAGATGTCGGCAATGCCACCACGAACGTGATTCCAGCCACGGCAGAAGCGCGCTTTAATATTCGTTTCAATCCTGCGCATAATTCAGCGGAATTGAAATCATGGCTACAAGAAATTGCCACAAACATCAGCCCGAAATTGAGCTTGGATTTCCATGTGTCGGGTGAGGCGTTCTTGTCGCCACCTGCGCGTTTGAGCGAAGTGGCAAGTGCGGCCGTGCAAGCAGTAACGGGGCTTGTGCCAAAGCTTACCACCACGGGCGGCACGTCTGATGCGCGCTTTATTCAAGCCTACTCGCCTGTGGTCGAATTTGGCGCACGCAATGCAACTGCCCATATGGTGGATGAATGCGTGACGGTGGATGAAGTCTATCAGCTTGAAAAAATTTATTCGGAAATGCTGAAGCGATTCTTTAGTTAGCTTTGTTATGTTTGTGAAGTTTGCGCTGGCGAAGTCAGTAGACTGAGCGAGCCTTCAGCTAATCCTCATCTGAGCGCAAGGAGGCGCGAAGG
>JAIXRX010000090.1 GCA_027485005.1 Alphaproteobacteria bacterium | reverse complement strand
TACAGCGATGATGGCTTGACCTCAAAAGAGCAGCTGGCACACATTAGCCTACGCGCACAAGATTTGCGCCAACGTCAGCAACTCGTGTGGGTGCATCTCAAACAAGAAATGCGGGACGCACACTTGCAAGTGATTGTGGCAGGACAATTAAAAAAAGCAGAGCGTGAATGGCTGGCTGATTATTTCATGGATCAGCTTTTTCCCGTTTTGACACCGATTGCAATCGACCCTGCCCATCCCTTCCCGTTTTTACCCAATCTTGGCATCGCTATGATGTTTCGTTTGGTGCAGGGTGAAAAAACAAAGCATGTGCGCGAACAAATTGCGGTGATCCCACTGCCGGCTACACTGGCGCGTTTTATTGTGTTACCTGCCACAACCAAAACCACGACCCGTGTGATTCGTTTAGAAGACGTCATTGCTTTATTCATTGATGAACTTTTCCCAAGTTATAAACCAACGGATTCTGCGGTGATGCGCATCACGCGTGATAGTGATTTAGAGGTGCATGACGAAGCCGAAGATTTAGCCCGCGTCTTTGAACATGCTATCAAGCGACGTCGTCGCGGCCGAGTGATTCAGGTTAAAACGCTCAGCTCCATTTCTGGCTCGATGTTAGCGTTGATTGCCGAACATCTACAAGTAGGTGTGGACGACATCAATCTAGTAGAAGAAATGGTTGGTCTGTCACACATTATGCAGCTTTATGACCTAGGTCCAGATAGTCTAAAATTTACACCCTTCCAAGCCCGCACCCCTGAGCGCATTCAGGATTTTGGTGGAGATTGTTTTGCGGCCATTGCCGCCAAAGATATTCTGGTACATCACCCCTTTGAAAGTTTTGACGTCGTGGTGCGTTTCTTGCGCCAGGCCGCCGCCGACCCCAATGTGATTTCCATCAAACAAACCCTCTACCGTACATCAGACGATTCACCGATTGTGCGTGCACTGATTGAAGCAGCGGAGGCAGGAAAATCCGTGACGGCGCTGATTGAGCTGAAAGCGCGTTTTGATGAAGAGGCCAACATTAAATGGGCGCGTGATTTAGAGCGCGCGGGCGCACAAGTCGTCTATGGGTTTGTGAAACTTAAAACCCATGCCAAAGTGTCACAAGTGATTCGTCGAGAAGACGGAAAACTCAAAGCCTACGTGCACCTTGGCACAGGCAACTACCACCCTAAAACAGCGCGTGTTTACACGGATCTTTCCTATTTCACCTGCGACCCCGATATATCGCGAGATGTGTCTTATTTCTTCAACTTTGTCACAGGGTATGCCACGCCGCGCGAACTCAAAAAGTTGGTGATGGCACCGAATGATTTGCGCAATCGGCTGCTGGATCATGTGGCCCAAGAAATCGCTTTTGCGAAAGCAGGAAAGCCTGCCAATATCTGGGCAAAAATGAATGCGATTGTCGACCCTATTTTAGTGGATGCCCTCTATGCAGCCTCTCAAGCCGGCGTCCAGATTCATTTAGTGGTGCGCGGCATCTGTGCGCTCCGTCCGGGTGTGCCGGGTTTATCAGAAAATATTCATGTCAAAAGTGTGATTGGGCGCTTTCTTGAGCATTCGCGTATTTTCTGTTTTGGTAATAGCGCCCCCCTGCCATCTGATACCGCAAAAATTTATATCGCCTCAGCGGATTGGATGGTGCGTAATTTTGATATGCGTGTGGAAGTCATGACACCGATTGAGAATGCCACGGTACATGACCAAATTCTTGATCAAATTATGAATGCCTACATGAAGGATGACACGCAAAGCTGGACGTTACTACCGGATGGCAGTTATAAGCGTATTATTCCAACAGGCGCAGGATTTAGTGCGCATGATTATTTCCTTGCCAATCCAAGCCTTTCTGGGCGTGGCAAGGCGTTGAAAAAAATTGGGGCAGCCTTCCCCTCCGCCTTGCTGCCTGCTCCCGAAAAGACAGCTAAAAAAACAGCCAAAACTAGCAAGAAAATTAGTGCTAATAAAAAGAAACCTGCGGGCAAAAAAATGTCGGCCAAAAAATCACTCCCTAAAGGATAAGCCATGCCATTTACCAACGCTCGCCAACCTTTTACCAAAGAGTTTTTGCACGGCCATAAAATTGGGGTGATTGATATTGGCTCCAACTCTATTCGATTAGTCGTGTATGATGGCGTGAAGCGCGTGCCTGTGCCCATCTTCAATGAAAAAACCATGTGCGCTTTAGGCAAAGGGGTTGCCGAAACGGGCAAGCTCAACCCTGAAGGCGTGAAACTAGCCAAGCCCTGCATGGCACGCCTTCTCACCATGGTTCGTTTGCTGGACGTGACCGAGCTTCACATTATCGCGACCGCTGCTGTGCGCGACGCAAAGGATGGCCCAGAATTTATTCGGGGACTGGAAAAAGAACATCAAATGACCATTCGTGTGATTTCTGGTGAGGAAGAAGCACGGCTTGCAGGTAATGGGGTGATTTCTACCATCTATAAGCCCAATGGCATCGTGGGGGATTTAGGTGGCGGCAGTATGGAGCTGATTCAGATTGACCATGCCGGCCTACAAAAACACACTACCCTTCCCGTAGGGCCGTTGCGTTTAATGGATATTCAGGAGAAAAAAGGGATGGGCGCATGCCGATTGCTTGTTAAAAAATCTCTTGCGAATTTATCATGGGTGGCTTTGCCGCGCGGACGGCAATTTTACGCCGTGGGCGGTAGTTTCCGCAACATTGCCCATATTCATCAAGAACGCAGCAACTACCCCTTGCGCATTATTCATCAATACACGGTGAGTGCCAAAGACATCATCGCCCTGTGCCAAGAACTGCAAACACTACCACCAGAACAGTTGAGCACTCTGCCCGTGCGCAGCAAGCGCGCGCCAGCGATTCCACTCGCGGCGTTGGCGCTGGAAGAAGCGTTGCTTGCCAGCCGCGCGACTGAGGTCGTTTTCTGTGCCAGCGGCATCCGCGAAGGGCATCTTTATGGCCAGCTTTCACCTTACGTGCGCGAAGAAGATCCGCTGGTGGCTTCGTGTACTGACCTTTCCGCCCATGAAGGCTTACGCACCAGCTATGCGCGTGAACTTTTTGCGTGGATGGAGCCGCTTTATGAACATGAAACCGAGAACCAACGGCGATTGCGTCAGGCAGTGTGTATTTTGAGTGAAATTGCATGGCACATGCACCCCGAATATCGCGCTTCTTATAGTTTTGAACGCATGCTTTATTCGGCCATTGTTGGGCTGTGCCACCAAGAGCGAGTGGCATTAGCAGTGGCTCTTTATTGCCGCTACAAATACAAAGACACCCCGCGCAATACCATGACGGCTATGCTGCCTGAAGATATGATACGCTGGGCGCATAGCGTAGGGGTAGCCGCGAATCTTGCCTTCCAGCTTTCAGGCGGAATGCCCGGAAACCTAATACATTCGCGCCTCTCATCTGCCAAAAAAGAGCTATGCCTCGACCTTTCGCCCTCATTAGAAAATGCTATGGATGACAGTATCCGTAAACGCTTAAACACACTCGCCAATGTTATAGGCGCCTAACCC
>JAIXRX010000114.1 GCA_027485005.1 Alphaproteobacteria bacterium | reverse complement strand
TCGAAACCCGCTTGAATCAAGGCGCTGAGGCCGCCGCACAATACGGCTTGTTCACCGAACAAATCGGTTTCGCATTCTTCTTTGAAGGTGGTTTCGATAATGCCCGAACGACCACCGCCAACAGCAGAGGCATACGACAATGCCGCTTCTTTCGCTGAACCAGATGCATCTTGGTAAACAGCAATCAGGCAAGGCACACCGCCGCCTTTGGTGTATTCGGCGCGCACCGTGTGGCCAGGGCCTTTAGGGGCTACCATGAACACGTCCGTATCCGCGCGAGGTTTAATGAATTCAAAGTGAATGTTGAAGCCATGAGCAAACACCAAGGCTGAACCTTCTTTGAGGTTTGGCGCGATTTCTTTCGCGTAAATTTCGGCCTGAAATTCGTCTGGTGCGAGCATCATAATCACGTCCGCCCATTGAGCGGCCATGGTTGGGGTGATGACTTCAAAGCCAGATTTCTCAGCTTTCGGGCGGCTGTTCGAGCTCGGTTGCAGCGCAATTTTCAAATCTTTCACACCAGAATCACGCAGGTTTTGCGCATGGGCATGACCTTGGCTACCATAGCCAACAATCGCCACTTTTTTGTTGCGGATTAAAGAGATGTTCGTGTCATTATCGTAATAAACGCGCATGAGTTCCTCGCCAGCCAAATCAATTAAAAGGGAGGCGGACTCTGCCCTTTTTCTACGCCTTTGGCAAGGATTTGCTGCATCTTTAAGGCAATAGCGGCAAAATAATTGGTTAAAAACACCGAATCATCTGCCTTGCTGGCCTCTAAAAAGTTCAGAATGCGTGCGTTTTTTTGTTCATCAGAAAGCTCTTTCACAACCATCGTCGCGCCATAACTCTGAGCAGCCATCTCCTGCTGCGGCCTACGCATCGCCACTTCCAAATCTTCCTGGTTTAGCATAAAACTGTCACGCTTTATCAGCTCGTCTGGCAGCCCATCCACCACATTACCTAACCAGTTTTTCAGCTGATGCTTGCCCTCCACAGAAGAGAGTGCTTGCGGCGTGGCCTTCAAAGTTTCAGCAGCTCCCAGCAAAGCCAGTACAGCCGGCACAAAATGCAGCGCCTTTTCTTTGTGCAATCGTAACATCAAACCGGCAGAGGCACGATCTAATATATCAGAAGCGGCGGGCAGATCCCCTTTCTCAATATCGCCTGCGGCGCGCATCAGCGCCTCATCAATCAGCGTATAGGTGCTGGCCTTCCAACTTTCGCGCGCCATTGGCTTTTCGGATTGTTCCGCTTCCTCTTGCAGCCAGCTTTCGGGATAATAATCGGTATAATATTCCACCATCGTGCGGGCGGCTTCGCGGGCGAGCGTCAGTTGTTTTAATCCTTGCTTAACAACTTCCGTATTCACTGCCATCTATGCCACGCCTTTGCGGCGAGTGGTTTTGGTGGGTTTGACACTTGCCGTGTCGCCGCCGCGTGCCAGCGCTGCCACACCTGTGCGGCAAATTTCCACTACACCCAGCGGGCGCATCAGCGCAATAAAGGCATTAATTTTTTCAGAATTACCGGTTACTTCAAACACAAAGGAGGTGACGGTGGAGTCCACCACACGGGCACGGAAAATATCCGCAATACGCAGTGCTTCTACACGGTTTTGGCCTTCGCCTTGCACTTTAATCAGCGCCAGCTCGCGCTCCACATGCGCGCCTTCTTGGGTCAAGTCGCGCACTTCATGCACCGGCACCAAACGCCCCAGCAGGGATTTAATCTGCCCCACAATTTTCTCGGTGCCATTGGTTACAATCGTAATACGCGAGAGTAACCCCTCTTCGTCCACTGCTGCCACGGTCAGGCTTTCAATGTTATAGCCACGGCCAGAAAACAAGCCAACCACCCGCGCCAAGGTACCAAATTCATTATCCACCAACACCGACAAGGTGCGGCGCTCTGGCAGCGATTTATTTTCAACAATGCTATAAACAATATCGGACATTTTTATTCTCTTTTGTTAAAAGGTTGCAGAGAAGATAGCTAATTTTCAGGAAAAAATCATGGAAAATCGGACAGAAAGTAAGGAATTTGTCTATAAAATTTTGACGGACGCGCAGTGGCAGGAGGCCAAAAGCTTTGGCATTGGCTGGCCGGGCAGCGAACATGACCAGCGCGACGGCTTTATTCATTTATCCTACGCCCATCAGGTTAGTTCCACGTTAATTCGCTATTTTGCGGACGAGTCCGAGGTGTGGCTGGTGATTTTGGACGCCGCTGCATTGGCCGACCATCTACGCGCTGAACCCAGCAGCACTGGTGAGGTTTTCCCGCATTTATATGATGGCTGGCAGCCACTGGCCGTAGTCGAAACTGCGCGCCTGACGGCGGGAGAAGACAGCCAGTAGACAGTCGTAGCCTTGAGCTACTCTTATCTGAGCCAACGTATGCGAAGTTGAAGTATCTTTTTATTGCTACGACGAGATTCTTCGGCAATGCCTCAGAATGAAAGAAAATGGGAAAAAACGAAATCAACGCAATACCCCGCTAATTCAAATCCATCCCATCCTTGCGGTAAAGCGCTTGATATTGTGCAAACATTTCTTGCATGGGTGCTGCATAAATGGCAGCGAGTTTGCGTTGTTTGGCTTCTGCTTCTTCGGTTTTAGGTTGCTTTTCCAGCATGGCTTTTAGGAATGTTTCATTCGGGTAAAGCACCATATGCACCGCGTTGATTTCATCTGCATGATCGTGCGCCCATGCATAAAAATCATCCATTTGTTCTTCATGTTTGTCTTTCTCGCTCTTGCCTAGAGCCTCTGCGATATCGTCGCTCAAACGGACAGCGGCAACTAATTTCTGGATCGGCTCCCCTAAATAATCATACGGATTGTCATCAAAATATAGCAGCGCAATGCCCACCACACCAAACACCTCTCTCACATAGCCTTCCACAAAATTGGGGCGCATTTCAATCTCACCCGAATCCGATAAATACGGGGCGGCTTCTATCCATTCTTTTGCTTTAGTTTTTAGGTGTGCTGCCGCTTCAGGCCTTGCTTTTGCAAAGCTTATCCATTCTGGTGATTTCATCCAGTTGATACGGAAATTCTCATCAGAAATACCGAGCATTTCCGCCAGCGTTTCTTCGCGGGAGTCTCGTGGTAATCGGCCAAGGTCCGACAATAGACTACACCTGATTCTTATCGAGCGTTACGTTCGCGCCTTCCAGCGGGTTCAAAATCAGCTCGTTATGGGCTTTGCCTGCGGGGATCATCGGGTACACATTTTCATTTCGGTCCACCACCATATCCATCAGCACAGGGCCGTCATGCGCAATCATTTCGGCAATCGCTTTATCCACGTCTTTCACCTTGTCGCAGCGCATGCCTTTAATGCCGTAAGCCTCGGCCAGCTTCACAAAATCAGGCAGCGATTCCATATATGATTCCGAATAGCGGCCACCATGGAACATCTCCTGCCATTGGCGCACCATGCCCATATATTGATTATTCAGAATAAAAACTTTCACAGGCAAACGATATTGCTTAATCGTGGAAAGCTCTTGAATGTTCATGAGAATCGACGCTTCACCCGACACGCACACCACTAGCTTTTCTGGATGGCCAATCTGAACGCCCATCGCGGCAGGCATGCCATAGCCCATCGTCCCTGCGCCGCCCGAACTCATCCAACGGTGAGGCTTATCGTAGGTGATAAATTGCGCGGCCCACATTTGGTGTTGCCCCACATCGGTGGTCACAAAGAAATCTTGCTTTTTCATCGCCAAATTAAGCCGCTCCAGCGCGTATTGCGGTTTAATCGTTTGCTGGCTCATGGTGTAGGAAAAACTCTTGCGCGCGCGCCAGGCTTCAATCTGTTTCCACCACCCCGCGATAGCAGTTTTCTCTGGCTTGGTTTTCAGCGCTTTCCACGCAGCCACCATCTGATCAATCACCACCGCTGCGTCACCCACAATCGCCACATCCACCGGCACGTTTTTATTGATGGAGCTCGGATCAATATCTAAATGAATTTTTTTCGAGTTTGGTGAAAAACCTTCCAGTTTGCCTGTCACGCGGTCATCAAAACGCGCGCCCAAACAAATCATCACATCGCAACCATGCATCGCCATATTCGCTTCTAATGAGCCATGCATGCCCAGCATGCCTAGAAACTGTGGATCAGAGCCAGGAAATGCGCCCAGCCCCATCAACGTATTAGTGCAAGGAAATCCTGTTTCACGAATCCATTTTGTCAGCGTCGCACAGGTTTTTTCGCCTGCATTAATGATCCCGCCGCCCACATAAAAAATGGGTTTTTTGGCTTTGGCCATCAGCGCAATCGCCTCGTTGATTTTACTCGCGTCACCCTCACGGCGTGGGTTGTAGCTATGACGACGGAAGGTGGTTTTGGTGGTATAAGCCCCTTCCTTGTTCAAAATATCTTTAGGAATATCGATGAGCACAGGCCCAGGGCGGCCAGAGCGCGCCACATGGAAAGCTTCGTGAATAATGGGTCCTAATTCGTCAATCGAACGCACCAAATAATTGTGCTTGGTGCAAGCGCGGGTAATGCCCGTGGTGTCCGCTTCTTGAAACGCATCCGTCCCAATCAAATGGGTGGGTACTTGGCCGGTAATACATACCATCGGAATCGAGTCCATCATTGCGTCCATCAAGCCCGTTACGGCGTTGGTGGCACCCGGCCCAGACGTTACCAGCACCGCGCCCACCTTGCCCGTCGAGCGGGCATAACCCTCGGCGGCATGGGTCGCCGCTTGTTCATGGCGCACCAAAATATGGCGTAGCGCATTTTGCTTGAAAATCGCATCATAGAGCGGCAACACTGCCCCACCGGGATAACCAAAAATCGTGTCGCAGCCTTGCTCCACCATGGCGCGCACCACCATTTCCGCACCCGTCATCACTTGGCCTTCCACAGCGGGAAGCACCATCGGCTTTTTCGCAGCAGCGGTGGATTTTTTGGCGGCAGTGGTTTTCGTCGCAGGGCGCGGCATAACATATCCTAGGTTTTAAGCGGTTTAAGAGGGCTGTTTATGCCTGAAAACGGCCATTTAGTCAATGAGTGCGTTTACTCCCCGCTATGCATTGGTGCAGAGGTTTTTTGTTGCCGCTTGCGCCCATCGCGCCCTTGCGCTATCACTATCTTTATCCCACTTTATTTCTGAGTATTTCTCTATGTTTAATTTCGCAAAATTCTTTGGCATGTCCTCGTCTGATATGGCGATCGACCTTGGTACCGCCAACACCTTAGTTTACGTCAAAGGGGTGGGCATTGTGCTCAACGAGCCCTCCGTGGTGGCCATGGTTAATCACAATGGCGTGATGGTGCCGTATGCCTTTGGTAATGAAGCGAAATTAATGCTGGGGCGCACCCCTGCGAAAATCGAGGCGATTCGCCCAATGAAAGACGGCGTGATTGCCGATTTCCGCTC